>RGVD01000087.1 GCA_010027395.1 Bacteroidota bacterium | reverse complement strand
TTTATTCATAACCTTTGAATTGACTCAAAGCTAATAATCTCAATGGTTGTAGAAGATTTGAGCATTAATAATGTCTATTAAGCCTCAATTTGAGAATTGAGTTGAAAAATTTTAGTTTTTTTTAACTCCCAAAAAACTGAAAATACCCATCATTTATTTTGTTAGAATCATATAAAATAACTTAAGCAACAATCATTTAAACTAGTTTCATCAAAATATTTCATGATTGATCCCACTACATGAAATTAATAAAAAAGCAGTAATGCTGAAAATAATTCAAATACTTTATTGCAATATCTTTTTTGTAATATTGTATGATGAAAAAACTAATCATATTATCGGTAATGAGCCTAGTTTTGGCCTTACCCATAAAGGCTCAAGATTTATCAATGGGTGTTCGTGCAGGTTTTAGCCGCAACTCCATCAGTTCAGATTTTGCTACCCTATCTAGTACAGACGCAGTAACAGGTCTTACATTAGGTGCTTATATGAAATTTAAAGTGCTTGGCTTTTTTATGATGCCTGAAATTAATTACAACCAACGTGGAAATGATATAAAAGGTTTTGGCACTAACACCACTCATAGTATTGATGTACCAGTACTTTTTGGCAAACAGTTTTTTAAAGTAATTCGTGTGAATGGTGGCCCTAATTTTCAATACCAATTTGCCAACACTCAAACAAACTTAAGCAACATTCAAAACAATTCAGATTTTAATAATTTTGTACTTGGATTGCAACTTGGAGTTGGAGTTGATGTATGGAAACTTTCGCTTGACGCCCGATATGACATGAACCTGAGCGAGGCTGGATCACTAAAATATATCAATACTAAAACAAACGAAATATTAAATCATGCGGGGTCTCGTGCCAACATGTTTATATTTACACTTGGCTACCGTCTGTTTCAATTGCCATGAACATTGAGCTTTTCAGAGAGCATTGTATAGCAAAAAAAGGTATAGAAGAAACCTTTCCATTTGATAATGACACATTGGTTTTTAAAGTTATGGGTAAAATGTTTGCACTTATTTCAATCTCTGACCCAACCCATGTCAATCTTAAATGCAATCCTGAATTTGCAGTTGAACTGAGGCAAAAATTTGAGGCCGTAAAACCTGGTTTTCATATGAATAAAACCAGTTGGAATACCGTTACATTTAATATGGATGCCAATGATAAACTCATTCTTGAATGGCTTGATTTGTCATACAATTTAGTTATTGCTGGTCTGACAAAGAAAATGCAAAAACAATTAGCCGAGATGTAATTCTACATCAATCTTTTTTAATTCATCCCAGAGCCAATTATCAATTCCTTTTTGAGTCCAAATACAATTTATTCCAGTCTTTTCGGCACCTTTTATATTGGCTCGAGAATCATCAATGAAAATAGTCTCATCTGCTTTTAGATTTATTTCCCTTAAAACATGTTCGTAGATGCTTGCATCCGGTTTTCTAAGTCCAATTTCATAAGACAAAAATATTTTATCAAAGGTATTCTGCCAAACTTCATTTGGGTGATACTTGTTTATATAGTCTTTGATTTCTTCAATATGTATTGAATTTGTGTTGCTAAGTAAATAAACATTATAATGATTTCTAAGTTCTTCAATAAACCTAAATCGATTGGATGGGATATCAAGAATCATGGCATTCCAAGCTTTTATAATTTGCTCATCATTTGCCTGGCCCTTCAATGCATTTTTCAGGGTTAAAATAAAATCTTCATCCGATATCTCTCCTTTCTCATATTGTTTGAAAATAGGCATTGATTCATTGATATCTTCGAGGTCAATCCCAAGGCGTTCAAAAGCCCTTAAAGTTTTTTCTTGGTCGATATTTATTATCACTACGCCAAGGTCAAGAATAACAGCTTTAATTTTTTTCATAATTTTTTTCTAAACGGTTGTAATAATAACCCTAAAAATATACTTTTGCCACCCCATAAGAAGTAAATCTTCTCGGGCCTATAGCTCATTCGGTTAGAGCAACTGACTCATAATCAGTAGGTGCTTGGTTCGATTCCAAGTGGGCCCACCTCAAAGGACAACTCTAATTTATTTGAGAGTTGTCTTTTTTTTGTCCCTTTGAAACCCTTGTCCATGTTGGCTTTTAGATAGTGGTGAACCAAACGGACTGTAATCACTTGCAACTATCACCTCTGCGAAATAATAATTAGAGGTTGAATTTGATGTTTCATCTACTATCACATTATCTATATAAATAGAACTTTGCCCATAAGTTGCTTTTTCAAATAACAATTGGGTAGTATTGGTTATTGCCTTAAAGGTAAATGTATTCGTTCCATTTGAAGAAACAAATAATTGAGCTAGATTATCACCAGTATAAACACTAGTACCATTTGAAGCTCGCGCATTTACATATATAGCAGGAGTATTTGACATATCTATATCAAAAGTAAAACGATACTCCTTACCAGGTATTGTATTTATTACGTATCTGTTTCCTCAAAATGTAGTTGTGGCAGTAGCTTTCAATCGTCTATTATCATTGATTACACTTGAATAAGGACCACTAAAATTAGGCCATCCTGAACCTGATGCTGACCAGTCGCATGTCCAACCCCCAGTAGTATTATCTTTAAAATTACTAGCATAAGCTTGCACATTGTAACATAAAAATTTTTTATCGGATACAACTGCCAACACATTACCTAAGTGATTGCTTAACTTATAATTTTTTGCGACACTTAGTATATTAAAATAGTTATTCAATACTAATATTTAATTGGGTTTTGGCTTGTGTGCCTTACTCTAAGAATCAGAATTTGGGAATCTGTAATCTTGTATGTGATTCGATAACTGAAAACTGTCACAGCTCTGTAGCTCCCGTCATTATTGGTCTTAAATCTATCAGATTCATATACTAATGCATCGTTTTTAAGAACGGCAACGTGCTGTAAAATGGCACGTTTAACAGTTTCTGCACCTTGAGTGGATTCTTGTTTAATATATTGAATTGCTTGCTTTAAATAAAGTTTTGCTTCGTCATCCCAAATAATCCTTCGCTGTTTTTTTATCTACCATTCTTTACTTTCAAGTTCTAAGTCATCATGACTCGTGAATTTGCCACTCTGTATTCTGCCTTCAGATGCTTCTAATTCTTTGTTGTATTGACCAATTGAAATTTGTTCTTTCTTGCTGCTAAACTTATTGAAAACAACAAGTAATTGTTCCAAAAGACTTTCATCTGTAGTGCTTGAAAGCTTATTTATCAATTCATATTTAACGACTTCAATATTCATAACTTAGTTATTTTCACAAATATACAAATATTTGATTTCTTTCTGCCCACTACTTTAAAGCATTGCAATTCAACACAATACTATTTACATCTTCAATTATCATAATTGGTTCGATTCCCTGCACCTCCACTAACAATATTAAGCCTTTACAATTGTTGGAAAGGCCTTTTTATTATGGCATGGTTATATATTCCATTTAGTAAAAGTGTAAATAAGTATTATGTTGGTATAACAACAGAGGAACCGCAAAAGAGGTTAGAAAAACATAATATCAAATATTACAAGAATCAACATACCTCTATTGCCGATGATAGTATTGGTTAAAAAAACAAGATATTTAGATCAATAAATCTAAATATTATTGTGTGAGGCTATTTTATGGTACTAGGTTTTGTCATTGGTGTTTTATAAAACCTTACTGAATCCAACTTATTGCTTGGTGAAATACCTTTATTTTTAACTTTGTTAAACTCTTCAAAAATGCCAATTTGCTTTTTGTATTTTAATGAATCAGTTTTGGTAAGAGTTCTAAGCTTCATGATACTATCAAGCGGTGCATAAGGGTAATATATCTTATTAATCGAAGTGCTGCTCTGTGGCAATTCAATTCCCGAAGGATAAATTCTTACACCAAAATCTTCACCTGATCTAAGCATAGGTGCTGTTGCAATGTACTTGTAATTTTTGCTCAAACTAATATCCCTGATATTGTAATACTGTGCTTCCACACTGCTAACCAGTTTTCCAGTTTCTACTTCCCAAACTTTAATAGAGCCATCGTTACAACCAGTTATGGCATATTTGCTATCATCACTAAAAGCAACTGCGGTTACTTTCCAACAATCAACAGGTAGTTTGCGTAGTTCTTTACCAGTCATTATATCCCAAATACGAACTGTTTTATCATTCGAACCACTTAATAAAAATTTGTTATTTGGGCTGATTTCTATGGCATTTACAGCATCCAAATGACCGTCAAAACTTCGTGCTACTTGTCCGTTGGCTATTGAATACACCTTTATTTTAGGTTCAGCACCTGCTACGAAAAGGAAGCGAGGATCATTATTCATGGCTATTGAATTTACAGCATGTCCATTGACAATTTGTTTAAAGTTTTTACCTGATTTAATATCCCACAAAAATATTTTACCATCCTCAGAACCTGAAAAAACAAAGCGAGAACTATTGTCAAAAATAGCGGTATTGATATTGGCAGAGTGACCCAAGAATTCTTTGGTTTTTTTAAATACAGAATCGTATACAAATATTGCAAAATCATTTGGCGCAGTGGACGCTGTTAGCATCATATTTCCCAGGCGATTGAAACGAATTACATTTATAGGTGTGCTGTGGGATTTGAATGATGTGATTTTGGTAAACGGGCTATCAGCTTTGTAAATATTTACCATGTTATCTGCACCTGCAGATGCCAGATACATATTTTTTGGAGAAAAACTCACCGCACCCACATCACTGCTATGACCAGATAGCAGTTTAATGTGTTCAGTATATTTTGTTTGCGCATTAATCGACAGAGAACCAAGAAGTATGAGCGCGGGTAAAATCAATTTCTTCATGTTTCAAACATACGTATTTGCTTTTGTATCAGCAAAAATGAGGAAAATTGTCATGAAAAGTCCGATAAATTGGGGCTTAAGGCCCTTTTTATTAACTCGAAAATATATTCAAACGGTTAAATTACTGTATGTAATCCTGCAAGTATGAAAATCTTTCCTTCAGTTTACCTTGTTCGGCAATCGTGGCATTTTTAATAATACCTTCCTTATCTTCCAACAATAAACTTGGCAAAACGTGACGAATCAATTGCTCTCCAAATTCAATGGAAGCATCTACTGGAAGCTCGCAAGGCAAGTTTCCAACCGCTTGCACATCAATGTTGTTGGCTTGGAAAGGCTTGGTTTCTTGTTCCGTAAATGGATTGTAACCATAGTAAGGATCATTGATGGTGGTACTTCTAATAGTTGATGGTATTGGTCCTGGTACATCACAAGTGATATCTGATATAATTTTGATACTGAAGTCCATGCGTTTCATATCTTCATGAGTAAAAAACAAAGGAATGTTTTCTTTCCAAAAAATGGCATTGAGCATCACATCGGCTTTTTGAAAATAAGGTTTAAAAGAACTTACATAGTCTTCTGGATGCTTGTAGAAGTCTGATTTATCCCACTCGCGACCATCTTTGTGTGCATAGTAATCTTCACTTCTTAGGTGCACATATACAGACTCATCATAGGTGTTGTCCAAAAATTCTTCTTGAGATACACGATGGATTTTAAGTTTTTTCATCAATTCAATACAGCCATGAGCCACCCTACCATCCCCGCACAAAACAATTTTTACAGAGGGTAACTTAACACCAATGTATTGTTCAATCATCTCTGAATAGTCGCGGCAAAGGTGGGCAGGTTTAAAATCATAAAGTCCATATTTTTGACCCATCATACTGAATGCATAATGTGTACCTACAATACCTGCAAAACGTCCGAATCCAATAATTCTATTACCTGCATCCCATACCAATGTTTCATAGTCAATTAGGCGAATGTTTTTTTCTAAAATGCTGCGCAACAAAGCTCTGTTATGGGCTTGCTTTTTGATGGTATGTGAGAAAAACAAATAGGTTTTGTTAGCTATCAAATCAGATACGGGCACTTCTTTTACGCCCAATAAAATATCGCATGATGACATGTCGTCAACCACCTCAATACCGACATTTTTATATTCATCATCATTAAAGCATCTGAAAGCAGAGCTTTGCACCAAGATTTTTACACCTGGGATAATGTTCATTAATTCAACACATTGTCTGGGTGTGAGCGGGGTTCTTAAGTCAGATGGTTTTTTACCCTCGCTTATAATACCTATTGTTTTCATTCCTATTTTTCTTCTTTGGTAATTTATTATCTATGTCGCAATGATAGGGTTTATTTTGGAAGCCAGCTTTGAATTAAGCTAAGATTAAGTGCCAAACCACCTTTGCACAACTGTTCCTGTTTCTAGGGCTAACTTGGTTTTTTGTTCCAATAAAATTTGATACACATGTTGGTATAAATCATTGGTCTCTTCATCTATTGCCTCTTGAATATTTTTAAGTGCTTGTTGTAGTTTTTTATCCAAATACTTTTGCTTAATTCTTCGTAAAGATGAATCAATATCGCCTACATAATTAACTTCAGGTGCTTCCACTACATAGTCGAATCTGCGCCCCCAATGAGGACTTGTGGTGAGCTGACTTCCAAGTATATCGGCCGTTAAGGATGATATGTCTGTGTTCTGGTGTTGAATAAAGAAGGTATCACTCACATCTCCTTGCACTTCCAATTGCCTTTTATATTCATCAATAAACATACAGATATTGTTGTGTTCAATTTCTATTTCGTCTTGATGCAATTCATGAAGAATAAAATGGGCCGCATTGATATAATTTTCTATCTTGTTATTACCATACTTTAAAAGTAAGCGAACAATGTCTTTTTCTTGGTGATAACCATCAATCTCTTTGAGGGTGTCAGCAATGGCTTGCTCGTATGTTAAAGCCTCCTCAGCTTGCGTTAGAGGTTCTTTCTCAATCCAATCTTTTTCTTGTTGCTTAACAAAATTTCTTCTCGATTTGTTGGCTTCGCTAATAAGTAATTGCTCGTCCATTTCAAGCAATTGGGAACATTCTTTAATGAACGCAGCACGTTTAAATACATCAGGTATTTTTACGATGCTCTCAACAATATCCCTTACTACAGCGGCCTTCTTTACAGGATCTCCTTTGGTGTCACCCAACAGCAAATGCAGTTTGAATAAGATGAAATCCTTGCTCGATTCTTTTAAATAAGCAGAAAATGCCTCAGAACCTACTTTAATGCTATAGCTGTCTGGGTCTTCCCCATCGGGAAATAAAACAACCTTTACATTCAAGCCCTGTTCTAGCAGCATATCAATACCACGCAAACTGGCTTTGATACCTGCAGCATCACCATCATACAAAACGGTTACGTTATCTGTAAATCGTTTGATGAGCTTGGTCTGATTTTCGGTCAGAGATGTACCAGATGAAGCCACCACATTCTCCACACCAGCTTGGTGCATGCTTATAACATCTGTATAGCCTTCAACCAAGTAAACCGAATCCTTTTGCTTGATTATATTTTTTGCAAAGTATAAACCATATAACTCATTACTCTTATGATAGAGTATTGTTTCAGGAGAGTTTACATACTTGGGGCTTTTAGGATCTTTCTTTAGAAAACGTCCCGCAAAGGCAATTACTTTTCCATTGCTACCTTGTATAGGAAAAATAACACGACCTCTATAGGCATCATATTTTTTTCCATCCTCACTTTGTTTTACCAAGCCTGAACTTAGCAATACTTCAGTATTAAATTGATTTTTAATAGCCTCGTCAAAATAGGCGTTCCAAGAATCCTTGCTATAGCCCAAATGAAATTTTTTGATGATATCATGTCTGAAACCACGTTCTTCAAAATAACTTAAGCCAATGGTTTGTCCATCGCTATCATTCCAAAGGATGTTTTCAAAATATTCGGCAGACCAATTGTTTAAAATCTGAAGACTTTCACGTTCGCTTTGCTGCTTTTTTTCTTCATCAATATTAACTTGTTCTTGCTTTGGCCACTCAATATTGAACTTATCTGCTAAAAATTTTAGTGCTTGCAGATAGCCCAAACTATCGTGTTCCATGATGAAATTTACCACGTTTCCAGCCTTACCGCAGCCAAAACATTTATATATTCCTTTAACAGGTGAAACGGTAAATGAAGGTGTTTTTTCACCATGAAAAGGGCAGTTGCCCAATAGGTTAACACCACGCTTTTTCAAACGAACATAATCGCCAATCACACTTTCGATGCTGGCAGCATTCATTATTTCTTCTATTTTATTGTGTGGAATCAAGTGTTGCAATTTATTGTTTTAGAATAAAAATATGAGACTAAAAAAAGGATTATTGAATTTAAGTTTGCTTTGCAACGGAAAAAAAATTTTATTTGCACCGCTTTTGGTCTCATAGCTCAGTTGGATAGAGCACCGGTTTTCTAAACCGTAGGTCGCAGGTTCGAATCCTGCTGGGACTACCAATAACCCCTATAAACATTGATTTGTAGGGGTTTTTTATTTGGTCGGGCACACTTTGAATACCTTTTCAATTTGTTTGATTGCATGAAAGAAATTAATTTAAATGCTAGCTTAACTCTTTGTTTACTAATATTTATGGTATTTAATAATTTAAAGTATCTTACTGTTTTTAGCATTGTTTAGAGGAAGATATCAATAAGTTATTTTTTGAGACAACCTAAAGTTTTTAAATGAAATTCAGATATTTGCCAAATAATTAAATTGTATTTATATTTTTGGAAAAAGAAAAATGAAAAAGGTAGCATATTTATTGGCATTTATAATTGTAACATTTTTGTCTTGCAAAGAAAAGAATGATGATACAAAACCTAATGTGATTGAAACTGAGATTCCGTTTTCAATTGTTGGAACTTGGGCAGAGCAACAAGGAAACACTATTATCTTTAAGGATTCCGTTGAAAGTGAGAGAAATTTTAATGGTTGGTCTGCATCTTATACTTATTCGTTTTATAAATCAAAAATAAACCGTCCATATATTATTTTCACGGATAAAAGTATTTGGAAAATTCAAAGCAGATGGGACATTCAAGTTTTAGATACTAATAAATTTTGTCAGGTCCAGTATCCCACAACTATTTTTACACGTAAATTTTAGGGAATTAATTTTTGAATTATTCCTTTAAGTAATTTAAACACCTAGCCTGTATGAATATCAATTTCATAATGGAAGAGCAAGACCTAAACAAGCTGATTATTTCAGCGGTAATAGGCGCTTGTATTGGACTTGAACGAGAATATAAAAACAAAAATGCTGGTTTCAAAACCATGGTAATGATTTGTATAGGCTCAACACTGTTTACCATATTTTCATACAAGTTAGGAAGTCCTGAAAGTCATGATAGGATTGCAGCTAATATCATTACAGGTATTGGTTTTATTGGCGCTGGTGCTATTTTCAAAGATAAAGACAATATGATAAGTGGACTCACCACTGCAACACTTATTTGGATAATAGCTGCATTGGGGGTTGGAGTTGGAAGTGGTGAGTTTTTATTTTCAATACTTTCAGCCATTTTAGTATTGTCGTTTCTTTTCGCAATTCCTTATGTTGAAAAGCTAATTCATAAAACCCACGAGTTAAGAAACTTCAAAATATGGTTTAACGATGTCAGTGATTTTGATAAAATTGAGCAAAAAACACACTCTCAAAAATTGAACTTATATAATGTGAAACATACTAAACAAAACGGCATGTTAGTTTATAGTTTCAGTATTGGTGGCAATCAACACACACTAGACGCCTTCACACAATTGCTTTTAAAGGATGATGAAATTAAAAATTTCGAATATTAAAAATCCATTCTGAATCTTTCCTTTCGAAGGTTTGAAATTGGCAAAGGATTTTCTTTCCATTCTGCAATATTATTTCTCGTGAAGTATAAATCAATAGCTGCAAACAAGGCATTTCTCATACTGCTTTCATCTGCTACATTCTTACCAGCAATATTGTAGGCTGTTCCATGGTCGGGGCTAGTTCTGATAAAAGGAAGTCCTGCCGTGTAATTAACACCATCTTCAAAGGCGATATATTTAAATGGAATCAAACCTTGGTCGTGATACATAGCTAAAACAGCATCAAATTTGGTGAATTGTTTTGACCCAAAGAAACCATCAGCTGGGTATGGACCATATACAATCATACCTTCTTCTTGTGCTGATTTTACTGCTGGTTCAATAATATCTTTTTCTTCATTGCCCAATAGTCCTGCATCGCCTGCGTGTGGGTTTAACCCTAGCACAGCAATTTTTGGTTTAGAAACACCAAAATCGTTTTTTAAGCTATCATTCATTAATTTAATTTTCTTCAAAACTAAATCCTTGCTCAGTTTTGAGGATACTTCTTTTAACGGGATATGTCCTGTTACCAAACCAACTTTTAAATCATTACTTACCAAAAACATCATGTAATCATGCACATTGGCTTGTTGAGCTAAATACTCAGTGTGACCTTTAAATGGCAGCAATTCGTTGTTAACCATATTTTTGTTTAATGGCGCAGTAAC
>RGVD01000086.1 GCA_010027395.1 Bacteroidota bacterium | reverse complement strand
GAAGTGCCAAGTGACAAAAATGCGAAATGTACAATTTCGCAATTTTAAGTTCGCATTTCGCATTCAAAAATAATATGGGGCTGACCGGTATTGACGGGATGTGCAAGGGTTATGTTAGCATGTCGAGCATTGGGTAATTGGCTCGTAAATATCAACGCTCAAAATTTTATCTGGCGAGTCTAACTTCGCTATGGCTGCTTAATCTGGGATTAAGCAAATGCCATTGTCTCGTAACATGTTAAGTTTTGTTTCGTGTTACATCAGAGGCATCATCAAAACCAAACCTTTGTGGGGTATGCTTATGGCCTTATAGAGTATAAATAAGATATAAATAAGTTTGGTACGAAGGGCAACCTGACTTATTTAGAAAATTAATGCCTTTATAAACATGTAGAAGGCATAATGTTTCCATCTCCGGACGAGGGTTCGAATCCCTCCAGCTCCACCACACAGGACAACTCCAATTTTTTTGAGAGTTGTCTTTTTTTTGTGCCTTTGAAACCCTTGTCAATGTTGAGAGTTTGACGAAGCAACTCGTTAATTTTTCGGGTTCGACATTTGTTTCCATCAAAACTGAACTTTTCAGGGAATATCGAACCCAACAACCTTGATTTAGTAGCTACATCGCTGTTTTGATAGATGTTTCCAAGGTTTGACACTTTTTTTATTGAGCTTTCAAGCTTTTTTAACAACAACTCATCACGTTGTTCAATATTCGACAATTCAAGTACCAATCCACTTTTCATACCTTCATATTTTTTGCTCAAATTGGTATATTCAAAATGCGATACTTTACTATCAACAAAAAGGTCTTGCAAGTTTTGTATTCTTTGCTCTTGAATTACAATTTGTTCTTTTAATGCTTTTACTTTTTTATCATCTTTGTTTTTACTACTTGTTATACCAAGTGTTTCTTTAACCATAAGCTCATATAAATTTTTCACATCATTTGATAAGGTAAAATCAGACAATATTTTCTCAATGGTTTCATTGGCTAATTCTGCTTTATACCGTTGTTGCTTGCAATGGTTACAGTGATAATAAAAATGCCTTTTACCAGTATGGCTTCTTGAAGCACTACCTGTTATGTGCATATTACAATTATCACAAACCAAAACACCTCTTAAAGGTAGCTCATCTTTCTTTTCTACGGCACTTTGCCTGTTTGTTGCAAGTCTTCTACCTGTTAATACATCTTGTACTTCATTAAATAGTTTCTCTGTAACAATGGCTTGATGAATGCCTTTCGTAAAATATTCTTTTTCATTTTCACCAGCAGGAACTCTAATCAATCCGCAGTACATTGAATTTCTAAATAAGATATAAATCTGTGTTTTTGATACATGAACACCATTGTCTGCTAATTCTTTTCTAACAATCGGCATAGGAGTACCTTTTGCAAGCATTTCAAAGGCATTTGTAATGTGTTCTGCTTGTTCGTTTGGCACTATGATAGGTTTATTGCTTTCATCTCTTTTGTTTGAATAACCCCTTGGTGCGCCACAGGTAATCCTTCCTGCTTTCCTTGCACCACGAATGCCACCATTTATTTTTATGGAACGCCTGTCATTATCAATCTCTGGAATGGTTAAGTATAATGCTAGCATTACTTTGTTTTCAGGTATCGACAAATCAATGGGTTGTTCAATGGCTTGTGCTTGAACGCCTAATTTTTTCAACTCATTAATCATCTGATAAGCTTCTGAAGTGTTTCTTGAAAATCTGTCCCATGACGTAAATAACAATAAATCTATGCTGCCTTTGTTCTTTTTCAGATACTTCATAAACTCAATAAACTCAGGTCTGTCAAAGGATTTGGCAGAATGGTCTTCTTTGAACACTTTTGATATGACAATATTGTTGCGTTCACAATATTTTGTTAAACTATCAACTTGTACTCCTAACGAATATCCTTTGGCTTGTTCATCACTCGATACACGAGCCATCAATGCTGCTTTCTTTATCATAATCTAAATGTTTGTTCAAGTTTACGCCTTGTATTTCAATTAACTCTTTTAAAAATGCTGTAATAATTTTTGTTTCTTCTAATGTGTACTTGTTTCCGTTTTGTTCTAATACTTTTTTGTTTTTTTCTAAATTAAACATGACAGCTTGCTTGCTGTAGCCGTTTCCTTCGGGTCTTTTGTTTACTTTTTGTTATTATGGTTGTTTTGATTTGTTGTTTTACTTTATTGATTTTGTACTATTCCATTTAAAAATTGATTTCTCACGTTGTCGTTTTCCTGCTTTTGATATATAACTTCTTATCGTTTCTATAGGTCAATGAAATTTCCTCATACTTGTTTAAACCTAATAGTTTTCTAATAAAGGTGGCTTTTTCATCATTAATCTCCCCATCCTTTATTGTTTCTATTATCAACTCATCCTTTTTATTATACTTGATATTAATTGCTACAAAATCTTTCTTTCTAATTGCATCTAATACTTTCATTTCTTTAGCATTAATCATTCCAAATACTTCAGCATACTTTTCGCTTTTGGGTTCATTCAGAAATTCTGAGATGAGGTTATTTATAGGAATTTCCAAATGTGGGTATTCTTTTGCATGCGCTCCTACCTTTGTTATTGGGTCGTTAATACCATATTGGATAAATTCAACATGAAATTCCCCCTCTTTTCTATATATTAGGATTGAGGATGGTTTTCCATGAATAAGTATTGAAGTTACTATGTTAAATAATATGCTTGACTCAAATTCACTTATTTCATTGTCTTTACACATCCGCAAGCCTTCTTCTGCTATATACCTTTGAAGTTCTATAAATTCTTCTAGCTCTTCTTTATTTAGCCCTAGATATTGCTCATACATTTTCTCATTCTTTTTTCGATTGTCTATCATAGATTGGAATTGGTTTGTATGCAGCACGTTCTTTACCTTTTTAATAATTTCATAGGATAGACCAAAATCTCTCATTACTTCTATGGCTGATACCCACACATATTCAATGAGATTAAATCTCACCCACTTCCTATCTCCACTTTCGTTTTCTAAACTAAGCTCTATCAGTCCATTTTCTTTCCAATGGTAAAAATTTCTAGGTGAAATTTTGGTTAATGATAAGGGTACAATTGTATCTGAAATTTTAGGATGTAACAATTCTGCTTTTTCAAAATGGTCGCTGTCTAGGTGTAATGCTTTTTCAATAACTGATGACATATTTATATTTTTAATCCTGCAAATGTAATAAAATATATGAAATATCAAAATATTTGTATATTTGCACTTTAAAATCTTAATCATGGATAAAAAAATGAAAGCCCTTGCATTACATATTGAAGGCAAATCATATCAAGAAATTGGAAAAGCATTAGGCATTAGTAAGACAACTGCTTTTGACTATGTAAAGGAATTGAAGCCAAAGAAAAAAGACGAACGAATTATTACTGTTCCGAACGGTTCGGAACTCAGTCCGAACGCTCGTTCGGAACATTTATCCGAACGAAAAGACCAAATACTTGTTTTGGACAAAACCAATAGCCCTAAACCTACTAAATTAGCCACTCCGAACATTCCGAACGATAAAAAATTACAAGGGTTTACAGGAAGACAATTACTAGAAATGAAGTTTGATACTTTAGACTTTACTGGTAAGTTTTTAGAATTAATTGGTAAACCTGAAAAACGATTTGCTGGTTTGATTTGGGGATTACCTAAAGGTGGTAAAAGTAATTTGGCTTTAAGATTTGCAGATTATTTACAAGAGTATTTTGGAAATGTATTGTATGTAGCTGCCGAAGAGGGAAAGAGTGTTTCGATGCAAGATAAAATTAAAGAGATTGGTGGTAGTGATATTACCTTTATCGAATCAAGAAACAGAGATGATATAAAAGATTTTATCGGTAAAAGTAAATATGATTTTGTTTTTATAGACAGTATCAATGTAGCTGGTATTGATAATGAGTTTCTAGAAAGTATAAAACAAGACAATCCGAAAAAGTCATTTGTTGCCATTGTACAAGCTACCAAAGGGGGTAATTTCAAAGGAGACCAATCGTTAGAGCATAATTGCGATTTTGTTATCAAGGTAGTTAATGGTGTTGCTTATCACAAAGGTAGGTTTGGCCCCGAATCGGAGGTTGAGATATTCAAAGAACCTCTCTATTTAAAAAACGTATCAAAGAAATTAGAATTGACAGTATTGCCAACGACTATTAAACCACTTAAAACTGACTTTAGTGATTATAAGATTGAGACACACAAGAATTTCAATTACCCTATTCTAACAAATACTCAGGTATCAACTTCTACTAACAATTTAAATAAATTCCAATTACTGAATAATAATGCAGGGAGTGATTTTGTTGTTAAGGCGTTATTAGTTGGTACGGGGGTATTGATTATTAAGGAGATTTTTAAGGATAAAAAGAGGGGGTGAAACGAATTTAAGCTTTGTTAATACTAGCACTATGACGAAAAGACTAAATCGGTTTTATTCTCATATAATGGTACTCAATAGAAACAAAACAATCCCGAAGCTTTGCTTCGGGATTGTTTGTTTTATAGGGCGAATGTTAATTCGCACCTACTAAAATCCCCTGCCTGTATCCTAACTCCTTTTACCTTATCACACTCATGGTCTTAGTTAATTTCACTGCTCCATCCACAATCAAAGAATAATAATACAATCCATCGTGCAGGGTTGAGCCATCTATTTGCACTTTGTCCATGGGGCGGTTTAGTTTTTGGCTATACACTTCTTGTCCTAATACGTTGGTGATTCTCAATTCAGCTTTGCTGTATGTTTGCCATATCTCATAATCCACAATAGTTGATTGGTCGAATGGGTTTGGATAGTTACTTAATGCAAATGATAAATTTTGAATGTTGAATGTTGACTTGGACGCATTGCCCGAAACGGCCTCTGAGCGAAGTCGAAGAGCCGTTTCAGATTTATTTGTTTCGACTCCGCTCGACAAACCTTTAGTAACTCTAAAACTACCACCAAGGTGCAGGCTATCAATCCAAACGGTATCGCAATAGGTATAACTACCACAATGATTGTTTGCTGTGAGGCATACCACATAATGGGTGTTAAATGCAGGGAATGTATGGAATGGGTGGTTGTCTGTTGATGTGGCTGAACCATCTCCAAAATCCCATAGGTATTTATTAGTGCTACTTGATGGGCTTGTGGCATTGGTAAAATAAGCCGAACTATCCCATTGCATAGCTGGGTAAAACAAAGGGCTTATTGATGTGTCAACAAAGATGGTTCTGCTATCAATATTTACCAAACCACTTGAATGGTAAACTTGTTGAAGGTATGTGGTTGTATAAATTGGGCTGTCAATGGTGGCATATAGGTCTTTCCAATCTTTCATTTCTATAGTGTCTCCTGCTATTTTATACCAACTTATATCTAGCGGTACATAAAATGAATTGGTTGATAAGTCTTTGTATATGGTATAGGCATAATTAACATAATTTGGAAGTACTTTATCAGCAATGCAAGATGCGCTTGATTCATCCATTAGGTGTTCATCAAAATAATTCATGTAGGTTGTGTTGACATTATCTTTAATTAAACTCGTAAATTGGTCTAACACTCTCAAATCTTCATCCATATTATTTACAAAATTATTGTAATAGCTTGCAAATTCAGGTAACTTGATAATGCTATCCCAAATGGCAGATTCTGTTTGTGTGAAAAAACTATAATAAGAATAACATCCACTTTCTTCATAATCTGTAAAACCTGTGGTGAACATAAAAGAGTTAAAAAACTTGAGATAATTATCATCTGATATACCATTGTCTATTAGGTTATCTTTTATTAGGTTTTTCAATAGTGTTTTTATACCTATATCTTGGTAGTTTAACCAACCTAAAAACAAGGCTGCATTGTACCTATTACCCAAAAACACTTGGCTTCCACCACACAAAGTATCATTATTACCTATATAGCTAAGTGAATTATACCGTATCTTTATGCTGTCTTGTGCAACGCAAGCACCTTTGTAGGCTGTTAAAATATAGGTGGTGTCTTGGGTAGTGGATGAAAGTATTGTTAAGGTATCTGTTCGGTTAAGTCCATAGCTTGGTGACCAAGTGAAACTATCGGCTGCATGAACATATCCATTTAGCTGAACACTGGTAGCATTACCTATTCTATTGCCAAATATAGTGGGTTTTCCTGCCACTATTTTAACAGCCAATGGCACGGAGGTTTCTGTGTAAAAAGTTTTGCCTCCACAGTTTGATGTTAGCGTTAAAGATACCGAATACCTACGACCTGATTTAAAATAATAATCATCAAAGTTATAGGTATTGGGTAACGTGTCGTAATAGGTTCGGCTATATACTTGGGTGATACCTTTCCGCACTTTCATCAATGCGGTGTCGGGTATTTCGGTTATCTCAAAGGTGTAGGATTTTATTGGAAACCGATTGAGTTTAGTGATGGAGACTGTGCCAGTGCCCACTCCTTCGCATATTGTACTTGGCATACTGATACTCACCTTAGGTGTGTCCATTACAAACACATAAGCAGTGGTATCTACCCTCACTCCGCAATCGTTGCTTACTTCCATTGTTATTCTGTGTAATGAGTTTGTTTTGAAATAATACAATAAATAATCGGGTGCTGCATGTGGTGGCATACACACAGGGTCGGGCAATATGCTGTCGTGGCTCATGGTATCTACTATGCAGGTATCAACCCAGTTATATACATTATGTATATCTTTCATATATACACTATCCATGCGGCAAACTTTAAACTGGTAAGCATTGTCGTTAAGAAAGCGTTTCAAATCAATATACAAAGGTTCGCCTGGGCACAATGTGTCGCTTCGCATTCGCATGAATGGCCTTGGGGTCATGATGTTTGAAAAACCCCATTCTTTATTTTTTATAGGGTTGTGTGTGGCAATATCACAAATAGCTCTAGCATAGCTAAAATTACTATCGGGTACAATGGTATCTTGATACATCACATAATGGATGAAAGGATAATTACCTGCAAGGGCTATTCCCATAGGATTAAAACGTGGGATATAAAATAGGTTTCTATCTACAGTATCACCAATGGTTCTGCGAAACTCAATATGGGCATTGTCTTGAATATTAATGAATGCTCCATCTTCAGCTACAATTTCGCCCCAACCTCTATTGGATGAGCAAGTGCCACTATCACCAATTTGCACAAAAGCATCATTTTTGATAAACAAAGTTCCATTGCGTTTTACATAAATAGCCCCTCCGTTTTTTATATAGGTATGGCTATTGGCATCTAAAACCAAAGCAGAGCCAGCACTTATCACAATGGCACTGTTTTTACTATGTGCCAAACTGGTATCTATTTTTATATCATCACAAATTTTATAGCTGCCATCTTTGGTTTGGCATTCACTTTCGATAACAATATTGTTTTTGTTTCGCAAGTAAACACCTTCGCACATAAATATGCGAGTGCCGTTGCTCACGATAAGGTTGCCATTATTGGGCAATACTTTTAGTTTATGTCCAAGGGTGTGTGTTTGCCCATCATCTGCATTAAAGGTGTCAACTACATTGATGCTGGCAGGTGGAAAATAGCAATCGGCACATTGTTGTTTTTGTTGAATGATAAAAGTGGTTTTATCATTAGGCAAATCCATACTTAATGTATTTGTGAGCGAATCATAGGTAGAGGTCATAGTATCTCCTCCGTGCATGGCCATCATATCCACTCCTCGGCCTACATCGGGCAAATGGAATTTGATACTGCCACTATGCGACAATGGGTCAACATAACCTGTGTAATAATACCTACCTGCAAACGACAAAGAGGCACTTACCACTGCACTGGCTTCCATTAATTTTAGGGTGTCTATTTGTAGCAGTGTGCCATTACTAAAACTGGCATGTCTAAGGTTGGCATGGGTAGGAGGGCAATATTTATACCCTTCAAGGTTTATGCCTATGGTATTGTGTTTAACAAATGCTTTTTCGGCATTGGTTCGCAGCCAAACCGAATCTTGATATGGCAAATTAAAAGGATTGCGAACACTATCTAAGTTGCTGCTTGCCCAACGTGCATAATGAAAATGTGATACCGTGTCTTGGGCGGTGGTGCTTGGGTTGCTTACATTTTTATGAAGACTTCGGGTGATGGAAGTGTCTTTGCTATTCACAAATTTAATAGTGGTTGTAACATGGTCGGCTGTTTCTTCTTCGCTTAAAGTAGGTAATGCGGTATTACACTTGTGGGGGAAAAGGAATGACTGGAAAATAGTTTTTCGGACAGGTTGATGTATTTGCAAACGAGTATGTTGCCCTATACTATCGCTGTTTTTATAACAAATAATCGTACCTCCACCTCCATTTAATGAGCCTCCAGAACCATACGAGCTACTTGAATGTTGCCAATCCCAAGTAGATTTTCCATTAGTGTGCCTATTCAACGCAGAATAATGAAAAGTTAAATCCCAATTATTTCCAAGACCACATGGATATGTCCAACGATATAAATTGCCTTCTTGCCTAAAAGTATAAGGTTTGGAAGAATTATTATCCTCTCGCTGATTCTTATCTCCATTGCCATTTATATTGAGCTGAACCTGACTTACAGATAAGGCAATAGGTGTAGCATCAATATAATCATTAAAGAAATAATATAATATGTTATCAGTGTTTATTTCGTTAACATTTCGTTTAATTATATCATAATAAAAGTTAGCGGTGTATTTTGTACTGGAATAACCGTAATAAAGATTAAAAGAACGTATGGTATTATTTGAATTAATTTTCATGTCAGATAATGCTTCATACTTTGGTCCATGATAATCTCGTGTAATTGCATCTTGACCATCATCAATTTCAATAGTATTGTGAAGCCAATAGCGATTCGTTTCTGAAGATTTAGTAGTCTTGTTCCAACCTAAGTATGGTGGGTCTATGGCCAAAGGCCAATTTGTACCAGTACCAACGCCAGTAATATTATCTTTGTCTTGTACATAAAACATAAAACTACCCAAATCATCGTCTTCGTGCGTATCATCCCAATCATCTGTTGCCATTACATCTTTTGCTATACCTTTTTCAGCAAGCATATGAAAAGAATGTTTTGAGTTTGAAGTTTCATTTCTCAAAACAATATTTCCTGAATTTTCGTTGTAGTAATAGGGTTCAGGTTTGTTTATTTTCATATCACTCAACCCCATCGAAAAAAGTATATCACCCTTTAATTCATCAGTCACATTTTGCGCTAAACTTTTATAATCCCCACCTAATACGCCAATAAAATTTTTTCCATTTCCGTTTGAATTATCATAAGAGGGCGTACTTCCATCATGATTTTGAATAGAAGTGTACCAATTTAAAATATTTTTATATTTGTCCTTTGCTAAGAGGTTATTCCCATTCCAATTTGGAAAAGTGTTATCCAAAGCTCGTAGGTATGGGAGAAAAACACCTGCCAAATCGATAAAATACCCAGGACCTTCAGCATAGCCAGAAGTGCCATCTGCACTGGATTGTGGTACATCCCTGCAACCCGCACCATGGTCACCTACAAAAAAATTATCCTCCAATCCATCTTCTCCTCCCAATATTCCATCATTACCACCAGATGTACCTTGCGCTCTGTCAAACCAATTTAAAGGACTATAATTGGGTGCATATTCTACCTCCTCAGTGCCAAACCAACTCTTAATACTGCCCCAAACACCAACAAAAAAATTGGTTTCCGTACCTGCATCGTTAAGCACAATTGCTGCCATACCCAAAGCACTGGCACATATAATGCCGTGGTTCTTTTTCCAGCCTGTCCAACTATTTATGATGTCGTCTGATTGTTTATATAAGTTTCTTGCAAATTCTCTAAGTTTATTTCTTGCAGTACATTTATTACCATTTTTATCTTGGTCGCTACTTGGCAGTCCTCCACCTGCTTTAAGTAAATCATAAGCTTGTAAATAATAAACCAAATCAATCGCCTTTTCGCGCACTTTGCCACAATCACCGAAACCAGAGCAGCCAATAATACGAGGGTTTAGGTTTCGTAAACCTTGGTGAGCTTTATTGAAAAATGAATCTTTTGTATTTGATGTCATAGTTAAAAAAGTATCTTTTGAATATGTTTGATTGTCATATTTCAAACCAAGCAAATACACTATTGCATTACTTTTTACCCATTGCGGGTGTGCACAATGTACATCATAAGCACATTTATTAGGTTCAGCATTGTTTGCATAGTTCCAAATATCTTTGTACAGATTCGCATAACCCCCATTAATATCAGATATAATGTTATTTTTAACTTTATTCAACGTTGTTTCTAAATCCCAATTCTCATAGTTTTGTCTATTAAACATTGTATAAGGGTTTCCATAGCGGAAACCTACTTCTTTATCTTTTAATCTTTTGCGAAACAATTCTT
The DNA here is from genome assembly GCA_010027395.1 of Bacteroidota bacterium. Taxonomy (GTDB): domain Bacteria; phylum Bacteroidota; class Bacteroidia; order UKL13-3; family UKL13-3; genus RGVD01. The sequence goes on along the minus strand of RGVD01000086.1, from coordinate 58 downwards.
TTGGTGCATCCGAGTCGTCAGCAAAATCGCACTGTGCAATGCTAAAGTTTGTAAAAAG
>RGVD01000085.1 GCA_010027395.1 Bacteroidota bacterium | reverse complement strand
TTCTATTCCCACTGCAGTGTGGTACGGAAAAACCTTATACAAAATTGATGTTCGCGAACATGGAAGTGGCAATGCAGGTGCTACAAATACCCTCAGGGTGCTGGGGAATAAAGCTGGCTTTATAGTTTTGTTTATTGATATGCTCAAAGGTTTCATAGCTACTAGTTTAGTTTATTTTACTGACTACTCGAAGGTTGATAGCCAATTTTTTAAAGTACAAATGGCTTTGGGCGTAGTAGCTGTGATTGGTCATGTATTTCCTTTGTTTGCCAATTTTAGAGGGGGCAAAGGCATTGCTACTATTATGGGTATGGCCATCTCCTTGGATTATAGAATTGCACTTATTTGTACCTTACTATTTATTCTCATTGTTTGGGGTACTAAATATATCTCGGTCGGTAGTATGTTTGGTGCAGTGGCTGGTGCTATGCTTTCATTTTACTTTTATGGCACAGATCAACCTATTGTTAATGGCTTCTTTATAGCTCTTTCGATGATGGTTATATATACCCACCGAGCTAATATTAAAAGATTGATGGTGGGCAATGAGAATAAATTTGCTTTCAAAAAAAGTAATTAATATTGCGGACTAATAAATTGATTGTTTAAATGCTTAAAGAAGTTGTAAAAGAAGAAAAAGAATTAGAATTATTGGATGCGGTGGATGATGGCTTGAAAGTAGTTTTATACAATGATGATGTAAATACTTTTGATTGGGTGATTGAGTGCTTGTGCGAGCTTTGCGAGCATGATGAGATTCAAGCTGAGCAATGTGCTGTGCTGGTTCATAACAAAGGAAAAGCTGTTGTAAAAACTGGTGAAGAAGATAAAATGAGAAGTATCTGCCAAGCTTTGTGCGATAGAGGTTTGTCGGCATTGGTTGAATAAGAGAGTTGTTTAATAGAGCAAGGCTCGTTTAATCTAAAAAGGGGTGTCAGTTTGAGCGTAGTCGAAAACAAGCCCCACGAATAATTGAAAAATAAAGAAAATTATGTTGAAGAAAATAGTTTCAAACGCTGATGAAGCGATAAAAGATATACAAGATGGTGCTGTGATAATGTTGGGTGGTTTTGGCTTATGTGGTATTCCTGAAAACAGCATTACAGCTCTTGTAAAAAAAGGGGTGAAGAGCTTAACTTGTATTAGCAACAATGCGGGTGTGGATGATTTCGGTATTGGCTTGATGTTAAAGACACGTCAAGTAAAAAAAATGATATCAAGCTATGTAGGCGAAAATGCCGAATTTGAAAGGCAATTATTAAGTGGCGAATTAGAAGTTGAGTTAATTCCACAAGGAACACTAGCCACACGTTGTATGGCAACAGGCTATGGAATGCCAGCTATTTACACTCCTGCAGGTGTGGGAACGGAGGTTGCTATTGGTAAAGAAACACGTGAATTTGATGGCAAAATGTATTTGCTAGAACATGCATTCAAAAGTGATTTCGCTATTGTAAAAGCTTGGAAAGGCGATGCGCATGGTAACCTCATTTTTAGAGCCACCTCGCGTAATTTTAATCCATTAATGGCTATGGCAGGGAAGATTACGATTGCTGAAGTGGAAGAATTGTATGAAGCAGGAGAATTGAATCCTGATGAGATACATACTCCAGGCATCTATGTAAATCGTATTTTCAAAGGAAGCGATTATGAAAAGCGTATAGAGCAAGTGACAACTAGATTGAAAGCTTAGTGTTTAGAAATTTATTTTAATTCATTATCAAAGAGGGTTATTTACCCATAGTTAAAACAAAGTTATGTTAGACAAATTTGGAATAGCAAAACGTATTGCAAAAGAATTGCAAGACGGATATTATGTAAATCTTGGAATTGGCATTCCTACTTTGGTAGCCAATTATGTTCCTGAAGGTATTGAGGTAATTCTTCAATCAGAAAATGGTTTGTTGGGTATTGGTCCTTTTCCATATGCAGATGAAGTGGATGCCGACCTTATTAATGCAGGAAAGCAAACTGTGACCACTACCAATGGAAGTAGCTTTTTTGATAGTGCTATGAGTTTTGGTATGATACGAAGTGGCAGGGTAGATTTAACTGTTCTGGGTGCTATGGAAGTAGCAGAAAACGGTGATATTGCCAATTGGAAAATACCAGGTAAAATGGTAAAAGGAATGGGTGGAGCTATGGATTTAGTGGCTTCGGCTAAGAATATTATTGTGGCCATGCAGCATGTAAATAAGGCTGGTGAATCTAAATTGTTAAAGCGATGTTCATTGCCTATAACAGGTTTAGGATGCGTGAAAAAAGTAGTTACAGAATTGGGTGTTTTTGATATAATTCCTGAAGGTTTTAAATTGATTGAAAGGGCTCCAGGAGTTTCTGTAGAATATATCAAAGAGAAAACAGAGGGTAATTTGATTGTTGTTGGTGAAATACCTGAAATGATTTTGGATTAATTTAAATTATTTTTTTTTGTCTCTCAACAGCCATATCGTGTAATGTTTGGTATAGTTTTATAACGTCCAATTTGTTTTCCTCATTGATCTTTTTACTGTTTATGAGCGACAAAATATTTTCAATAAATTTTGAAGGTTGGAATGCTTCAGTCATGTCAGATTTTTTTAAGTGTGCTATTTCATCAATTATCGCCATCCTCAAAGCAAATTGCTCATAAATGGCGTTATCACATGCTTCTATTTTAGCTCGCAAATCTTGAAGTTTACTATTTTTGGATGTAGGATTGAAGTTGTTGTGATACAATAATCCTAAATCTTTTGACTCCAATTCATAATTATTCCAATTCCATTCGATAATTCGCGAATATCTATAATCAAGCCGATTCCATTCTTTTTGCAGAATTGCAGTTTTTTGATAAAGTTTTCTGCGCTATCTATTTTTAATATAATTTGAATTTTATTGCCTTTCTCTATTAATTTATCAATTATTAAATCCTTAGAAAATGAAAAGTTTGAAATGAATAAAATACAATTATTAAAAACGCTTAAATCTGATTGAACCAATTGGGTAAAATCAATCAAAAATCTTGAGGTTTTATTTAATGCAAATGTTTTTAGATCCTCTATTTCTATGATATTGACAATATTTTCCTTTGTTTTTAAATCCGTTTTTTTTGTAGTTTCGACACTATTTATAAGCTCTAATTTTATTGGCTTTCCATTGATATTGAATGCAATGAATGTTTGATTTATATTGATTGACATTTTCCCTGGTTTTGAATTAACACATACGAATTTGGTATTTTTAAGTTTAATTTTACAAAAAATGTAATGAGTGGGATATTTCTTAGATTGTAAAATCATGGCCCTCTTGCAAATGTAAAGACTGTATGGCTGCAGTAAAGCTCGAAAGTGATTCGATTAGTTGATACTTTGGTATATTAACATTATTGAAGTCAAATTCCTTCAAAATGTGAAAACAATCATTTTACAATCTGTGTATCATGCTTATTTTCGCAACTTGTAATTTTCGTATTTTCATAAAATCAAATATAAATTCAAATGACAAAAGTATCAGTTATTGGAGCAGGTGCTGTAGGAGCAACCACAGCCGATGTTATTGCTTATCGCCAATTGGCAGATGAGGTTGTATTACTAGATGTTAAAGAAGGTTTTGCTGAAGGCAAAGCTTTGGATATCTATCAAACCACTTCATTGTTAGGTATGAAAACCCGCGTTAGCGGAACAACAAATGACTATAGCAAAACGGCTAATTCAGATGTAGTTGTTATTACCTCAGGTATCCCTCGTAAACCAGGTATGACGCGTGAAGAGTTAATTGGTACCAATGCTAATATTGTAAAAACAGTAGCTGAAAACGTATTAAAACATTCACCAAATGCAATTATTGTGGTAGTATCTAATCCTATGGATACTATGACATACTTGGCATTGAAATCAACAGGTTTGCCTAAAAACAGAATTATTGGTATGGGTGGATTGCTTGATAGCGCTCGTTTTAAAGGGTATTTAGGTTTGGCTTTAAACCAACCAACTGCGGATATCCAAGGAACAGTAATTGGTGGTCACGGTGATACAACCATGATTCCATTGACTCGTTTGGCTACTTTAAATGGTGTTCCAGTATCCAATTCTTTAAGCGCAGAACAATTAAAAGAAATCAGTGATGCCACTATGGTAGGAGGTGCTACTTTAACCAAGTTATTAGGTACTTCTGCTTGGTATGCTCCGGGTGCTGCCAGTGCATTATTAGTTGAAAGCATCGTTCGCGACCAAAAACGTGTTATGCCTTGCTGTGTAGCTTTGGATGGCGAATACGGACAAAAAGATATTTGTTTAGGAGTTCCTGTTACTATTGGTAAAAATGGTTGGGAAAATATAGTTGATTATAAATTAACTTCTGAGGAGCAAGATTTATTTAATAAGAGCGCTGATGCAGTTCGTAACATGAACAATGTATTAAGCGAAATAGGCGTACTATAGTAGTTTCAAAATAATGTTAATATGAGAGAGAGGCAATGCCTCTCTTTTTTTTGCTTTTATTTTCAGGAAAGAATGACTATTTTTGTCCTGTAATTTTTTGTCAATTGAAAAACTTAATAAAATCTGGAAGAGAAAAAAAAGGGCTCTTGATTCGTGAAGTAGCAAATTTAATTGGTGTTGATGCCGCGTTGGTAAGTAAATTTGAGAGCGGCACTAGAAAACCAACAAGACTGCAAATTCATAAGTTGGCACAAATCTTAGATTTAGATGCAGATGAATTGATGGTTGCTTGGCTAAAGGAAAAAATTCTTTTTGAGGTTGGTACTGATGATTTGGCTTTGCGGGCTATGATAGCCGCGGAAGAAGAGATTAAGTACCAAAAAACGGAAAGACAAAAGACTATTAGTAAGGGTTTGAAAAAGCTATTACTTGAAATAGATAAGAAGAAAAAGGCTCTTACCAAGTATAGGGAGTTTGATAGTTTCAGAATAGCCCAGGCATTAGAATTAGAGTATACCTTTGAAAGTAATCGGATTGAAGGGAATACTCTTACACTTAAAGAAACAGATTTGGTGATAAATGAAGGTTTGACCATTTCTGGAAAAAGCATGCGTGAACATCTTGAAGCAATAAATCATAAAGAGGCCATAGATTATATAAAATATCTTATTGATAAAAATTCAGACATTAGTGAGAGAGAAATTTTAAGTATTCACAATTTAATATTGAGGGGTATTGACCCTAGTAATGCAGGTAAGTATAGGACTGTTCAAGTGATGATTAAAGGCAGTGAGCATATGCCTCCTGCGCCCTATTTAGTAGCTAAGCAAATGGAGGATTTATTGTTATGGTATCATTCAAACAAAAATCAATTACATCCAGTGGTGTTAGCAGCCGAAATGCACGAAAGGCTTGTTACCATTCATCCTTTTATTGATGGAAACGGGAGAACTTCAAGGTTGATAATGAACTTGATTCTTTTGAAACATGGCTATACCATTGCCAATATTAAAGGAGATTCTGATAGTAGAATGGCTTATTATACATCATTAGAAAAAGCGCAAACTAAATTAGACAAAGAGGAATTTATTGAGTTAGTTGCTAAATATGCATTTAAGGCAATTGAGCGATATTTGAATATTATTTCTAAATAATTACATAGATACAGTTGGTGTTTGGTAACTTTCAGTTTTTTTATTGTTCGTTTCAGTCTAAAAAAACTACGTTTCATTCAAACCTTATTAATTAATAGATAAGCTATATCCATTTTTGTACGGTAAATTTCAATAGAAAATGAAAACAAAATTATTTTTACTAAACTTTTTAATGCTCTTCTTCAGTAATGCCTATTCACAAAACCAAACACAAACAGTGAGAGGTACCATTATTGACAAAGAATCAAAAACGCCTTTGATAGGTGCTACAGTGCAAATAATTAACGGAATCGTGATGGGCGCTACTACGGATGAAAATGGAACTTTTAGGGTCTTGAATGTACCTGTGGGAAGAAAAACAATTAAGGTTAGTTATCTGGGATATGAGACAATGACTATGTCTGATGTAATGGTTACAGCGGGTAAGGAGGTTGTGTTAACATTATCTTTAACAGAGGCCATCACAAAAATAAATGAAGTGACGATTTCTTATGATAGGAAGAAAGACCCTACAGTTACTAATAATGAAATGGCTACTGTCAGTTCACGTTCGTTTAACCCGGATGATACAAAGAAGTATGCGGGTGCATTAGGAGATCCAAGCAGAATGGCGGCTAATTTTGCAGGTGTTGTTGCTGGAAACGATAGTCGAAATGATATTGTAGTTCGTGGTAATTCACCAAATGCTATGCTTTGGCAATTGGAGGGTGTTAACATCCCAAACCCTAATCACTTTGGTAGCAATTTTGGTACAGGTGGTCCTGTGAGTATGTTGAATGCAAATAATATGGGTAAATCAGATTTCTTTTCAAGTGCTTTTCCAGCTCAATACGGTAATGCGAATGGTGGTGTTTTTGACTTGGTAATGCGAGAAGGTAATAATGAAAAACGAGAGTACATTGCTCAGATTGGTTTCAATGGTTTTGAATTAGGTGCTGAAGGTCCATTTTCAAAAAAATCAAAAGCATCATTTATATTTAACTATAGGTATTCGACACTTGCGGTTTTTAAAACCATTGGTGTAAATGTGGGAACAGGTGCTGCTACTCCTTTATATCAAGATATGAATTTCAAGATTACTCTTCCAACAAAGGGTAAAGGGAAATTTACTTTGTTTGGAATGGGGGGCATCAGTGCTATTGATTTATTGGCTAAGGATGTTGATACATCTGGTATTAATTTTTATGGTAATGTAAATCAAAATCAAATTCCACGATACAGCAAAGCCATTGTTGGAACTGCCTTTGAAAAAACATTAAGTCAAAAAACTTGGGCAAAATTCACATTGGCATTGAGTCATAGTGATGATAATTATTACATAGATAGTATATCCTTACCAAGCGAAACAACTTGGCGACAAGCAAAAGGTGCTTTTACTGATGACAAGTATTCAGCGGTTTTTAATATTACTCATAAGTTTAATCCTAAAAATAGTTTAAATGCAGGCTTCACTCATGATTTGACAAAGTTTGATTATTCTAATATTGATTATTTTAACCAAGCAACTATCGATACAGTTAGGGTTAAGCAAAATGGGTTGGTTAATTTGACTCAGGCTTATGTTCAATGGAAACATCGCTTTAATGCAAAGCTTACATTGAATGTTGGGGTGCATGGACAATATTTTGATATTAGTGAAAAGACAGCTATTGAGCCACGTTTAGGAGTTCGATATGCATTAGATGAAAAATCATCTATCAACTTTGGTTATGGTTTACACCATCAATTATTGCCAATTTACAATGTATTCTTAAAAGATGCTATGGGGAATGAAAGTAATAAAAAGCTTGATTATATTCAATCAAATCATTTTGTAATTGGGTATGAAAATATGCTGACATCTATGTTGAAGTTAAAAGTAGAGGCTTATTACCAGATGCTAGACAATGTTCCTATAAGCAAATATACAAGTCCATACTCTTCATTGAATATTGGTGCTGCCTTTGCTCCAAGTAACGAAGGGAATTTGGTAAACAATGGTACAGGTAAAAACTATGGTGTTGAGTTAACCTTAGAAAGATATTTCAACAAAGGCTTTTATTTTTTAGCCACAGGATCATTGTTTGATAGTAAGTACAAAGGAAGTGATGGTATTGAGAGAAATACAGCCTTTAATACAAAATATGCAGCCAATATATTAGCAGGTAAAGAGTTTAAGGTGGGTAAAAATGGCAATGTAATTTATACTAATATCAAGCTAACAACCATTGGTGGTAAGTACATTACACCAGTTGATTTTGCTAAGTCTGAAGCAAAGGGAAAGGCTGTATATGATTATTCAAATGCTTATGGTTTGAAACAAGATTCTTATTTTCGGATAGATTTTAAAATGGGTTACAGAAAAGATTTCAAAAAGAGTTCAATGGAATTTGCAGTTGATTTGCAAAACTTGACTAATCATCAAAATATTTTTAGCCAAGGATACAACAAAACCCGCAATGTTATTTCGACAGAGTACCAACAAGGATTCTTTCCAGTACCCATGTTTAGGTATACTTTTTAAAGAACAAAATATGTAATTACAATAAAATGATTATTGAATAATGGTAGTATCCTTAGCACATCATAATAAATTCTACAATAAAAGAGATATTGTAATTAGGCATTTAATAATATTCCTTTTGACCTTTTTCTTTGCAGGATTAGCATATGCTAATGCGCCAAAAGATACTCCATATTTATTTTTCAAAGTTTATTTATCCAACTTTATTTATATAGCCATTATTTGGAATATGAATATCTATTTGATGGGATTGGTTGACAAATGGTTTGATGTGAAAGAGAGTATTGCAAAGAAATTGTTTGCAGCAGTTATTATTGCTTTTTCTTTACCAATAATATCTCATCTTACCTATAGCAGCTTGGTTTTTCCCTTAATCAATGGATTTAAATGCAGCATGAATGATAAAGAAAATTTAATATTTTTAGTTGTTGCAATAGTAATTACACTGCTTGTTAATAGTATTTATATATCCATTGAATTTTTTAACTATTGGCGTAAAACATTAACAGAAAAAGAAGAACTAAAGCGCAATAATATTGCTGCTGAATTTGAGGCCTTGAAAAATCAAATCAATCCTCACTTTTTGTTTAATTGTCTGAATACACTTTCAAGTTTAATTGAAGAAAATCCAAAGACAGCTACTGATTTTGTGCAGAAACTTTCGAGTGTTTACAGGTATGTACTGGCAAATAAGGATAAAGAGACAGTGTTGTTAAATGAAGAGTTGGATTTTATTAAGTCTTATATTTACCTAAATAAAATTAGGTTTGGGGATAATTTAAGAACTGAAATTGATGTGAATACAGATTGTTTAGGCTTCAGTATTCCTACCTTAACATTACAAATGCTTATCGAAAATTGCATTAAGCATAATGTTATTTCACAAAGTAAACCGCTACAGATATATATTGGTTGTGTGGATGGATATGTATATGTAAAGAACAATCTTCAACCTAAGATATTGGTGGGAGAGAGCAGTGGTATTGGTTTAAATAACATCATTAGCCGTTATGATTATTTGAGTAAAAAAGAAGTAATTATTGAAAAGACCGAAACTGAGTTTAGTGTAAAAGTTCCATTAATATAAACAAAATTGAAGAATGAAAATACTAATTATTGAAGACGAAATTCCAGCTTTAAATAGGATAAAAAAACTTGTTTTAGAGGTTGAACCTAGTATAGAGATATTAGGTACAGCTGATAGTATTGAATCTTCAGTTGAACTTATCAAGTTACATCCAAATGCTGATTTAGCCTTGATGGATATTGAATTGGCAGATGGACAAAGTTTTGAAATATTTAATCGCGTGCAAGTGAAATGCCCTGTGGTTTTTACTACTGCTTATGATGAATTTGCATTGAAAGCATTTAAAGTAAACAGCCTTGACTATCTGCTAAAACCCATTGATAAGGATGAGTTGAAAAATGCTTTTGATAAATTTAAGAGTTTTAGACCGCAACAAAGCGATTTAGAATTAAACATCAAAAACCTTCTTGCCAATATTCAACCTTCACAAATTGAATCTTTTAAAGATCGCTTTTTGGTAAAGAGTGGGCAAAAGCTTGTATCTGTTGCTGAGAATGAAATTGCTTACTTCCTATCTCAAGATAAACTCACTTATTTATTGACACAATCTGGAAACAAATATGTGGTTGATTATACCTTGGACGACCTTGATGCATTGCTAAACCCCAGGACATTTTTTAGACTAAACCGTCAGGTTTTTGCTTCCTTGCAATCTATCAATTCAGTTCACACCTATTTTAACGGAAAGTTAAAAATAGATGTTGCTCCAAAATATGCAGATGAACTAATAGTAAGCCGTGAGAGGGCATCAGATTTTAAGACTTGGTTAGGTGCTTAAAACAAGAATTTAATTTTCAAATTTCGGCATATTAAACCCACCCCTAACCCCTTCAAGGAGGGGAATATGATTCTGGTTTTTTTTGAAATGAACCAGTCTATTTTATCTATGAAGAGATTAAATAATTCTATTCCAATTAATCGGAAATGGATTTTGAAATGACGTTAAATTACGAGAGAAGTCCAACAAAAAAAAAGGAGTTTAACTCCCTTTTTTCATAATATACTTTCAATCACCTTTGGGTAATTTGCCATTTCTAAGGCTGCAATTTTCTTAGCAATATCATCCACATTATCGCTTGGCTTTAATTGGGTTTTTGCTTGGAAAATAATTTCACCTTCATCAAAGTGTTGGTTTACCCAATGGATGCTAATTCCTGTTTCAGATTCGTTTGCTTCTTTCACTGCTTCATGCACATGATGACCATACATGCCTTTGCCGCCAAATTTGGGTAGTAAGGATGGATGCACATTTACTATTTTATGTTCATACTGATTTACAAGATATGGTGGAACTAATAATAGCCAACC
>RGVD01000084.1 GCA_010027395.1 Bacteroidota bacterium | reverse complement strand
GTCATTCCATTTACAGTTGGATTATTATAAGGATAAAGGTATAAACACTTACATTCTATAGGGTCAAATTGAACATAGTATTTATTGTTACTTTTGTCTATCATTATCATTTCATGTTTTCTTATTTCGTTCGTAATGGCACTTCTCGAATATTGAATGAATGTTAATCTAATTTTTCCATTTGAACCATCTTCGGATATAAAATAAAGTGAAATTTTTTTAAATGTTTCATCATATTCAATGGCAATATTTTTTGCCATAACAATTTCATTTACTACTTTATTTGTCTCTTTGTCTTTGTATACAATAATTTCTTTTTTTGCATAATATGTTTTTTCATCTTGAGCACAAACAAAATGAGATTTGAATAAAATTAAACAAATGGTTAGAAATAGAATCTTATTTATAGTTAAACTAAAGGCATTATTTGTTCTCATAATTATATTTATTAATTGTTTTAATTTTAGGTCTATTTGTTATACCCTGTATCTTTTACATCTTTATATTTGTGGATTTGGTACATTCCCAAAACTTTTTTTTCATTAAATACGTAAATTAAAAATGCTAAAACTAATATGCCTAGCTGCTTTTTTTAAGTGTTGGATTATTGCTTTCAATAGCCGCATATATTACAACAAACAATATTACAACAAACAAAATCAACATTAAAATTACTATCATTAACTATAATGTGATATTTATACAAATCGTGATATAATAAACTTTAGGAATTAGTCGAACCCCAAACATAATTACTCTCTACCAGCAGTTATACTATTTCTTTATAAATATCAAGAAATTTTATTGTATTATCAATTATTTTTTTGACTCTTACATTTTCAATCTTTTTATTATACTTCGAAAATGAAGATAATATACTTGATTTTCTGTTTTGATAGCTAACCTCATCTAAACTGCCTTCTACTAAATTCAAAACATAATACTCTTGAATATAATTTGGTGGACTTTTAAAAGGTACATTATATTTTTTTGAATACTTCAAGATTAAATCATTAAAATCAGAATTGTCACTAAATTCTTTACTACAACTTTGATCAATAACACAACCAGCCCAACTTTGATTTTCTGCTAAATAATGAGCATTAACTATTCCTTTGCCATATAAGCATCTAATATCTAAAGCGCCTCCAACTTGGTTTTTATCTGAGCCAAATCTATAGCCAATCTCGCCACAAATAATAGCACCTCGAGTTGGGAAGTTGTAACATATTTCTTTTATATTAAAATTATAAGCTACTTCTAATAATTCATGAAAACTAGCCAAATCACAATCGTTTGTCCAAAAAACTACTGTGTCAGATACATTTAAACAATTAATTTTATGATTATTTAGGTCTGCAAATACAAGCCCATGTTTTGTTGGTTGAATTTGATTTCTTGCTGTAGCAAATTCAATATCAATTAAAATATTATTTACTCCATGCTCAATATCTTCGTTACTATTATTATTTATAAATTGTTTGTACCCTAAAAAATCAAAATAGGCAATAAAACATTTTTTCATTTTTTTAAGCATTTATTATAACCCATAATACAAACATACTAAAACAACATCAACAATTTATACTTTCTACATTTTTTCTCACATTTTTTTATACGGTTGTTTTTATCAAATATAATTTTATTGTCGCTATGATAAACAACAATTGGTAAAATAATCTTTCAACCTTGTAATCCCTTAACCCTCGAACCTTGTAATCTTTCAACCCTCAACAATCCAACCCTCCCCCAAATTAATCTTTCAATCTAAAATGGATTATCCTATTTTGCAGGGCTTAATTTCATAATGACGAATCATAAAAAACAAGACATCAACATTAAAGGTGCAAGGGTACACAACCTTAAAAACATTGATGTTACTATAAAAAGGAATAAATTAACTGTTGTAACAGGTGTATCTGGAAGTGGAAAATCAAGTTTGGTATTCGACACTTTGTATGCCGAAGGACAACGCAGGTATGTCGAGAGTTTATCGGCATATGCCCGACAGTTTTTGGGCAAGATGAACAAGCCTGATGTGGACTATATTCATGGTATTTCTCCTAGTATAGCAATTGAACAAAAAGTTAATACCCGAAACCCAAGATCAACCGTAGCCACAACCACCGAAATTTATGATTACTTAAAATTATTGTTTGCCCGTATTGGTGTTACCTACTCACCTATAAGTGGCAATGAAGTAAAACGTCATACCGTTGAAGATGTTACCAAGAAAATTGTAAGCCTTGCTGAAAGTACAAAGGTGTATCTATTGGTTGAGATAAAAACCGAAACAGATACTCTAAATAAACAACTAGAAACATACCTGCAAAATGGGTTCAATCGATTGATGTTGGGAGAAGAAATGATGCAGATTGAAGATTATATTGCACTAGAACCTCAATTAACTAAAGCTGCTAAGCCTAAGAAAGCAAGCAGTAAAAAGGCCGCTACAAGTTCTGAGAAGGTAAGCCAAAAACCAGATGCAGATGCTTCTACTCCTTTCAGCTTGACATTATCCTTGCTTATCGATCGTTTTGCTATCGGACAAATTGATGAAGATTTTCAAGCCCGTGTATCAGATTCAGTGCAAACCGCTTTTTATGAAGGCCATGGTGAATGCGTGCTTCACATGGTTAGCGAAAATGGAAAAATTAGCAATGAAGTTTTCAATAATCGATTTGAGTTGGACGGCATGCAGTTTGAAGAACCAACGGTTAACTTTTTTAGCTTCAACAACCCTTATGGTGCATGTAAAACCTGCGAAGGCTTTGGTAGTGTGATTGGAATTGATGAAGACCTAGTAGTTCCCGATAAAAGCTTGAGTATATACGAAGATGCAATTGTACCTTGGAAGGGAGAAAAGATGCAAGAATGGAAAAAGATGTTTGTTCAGATTAGCAGAAAGAACGACTTTCCTATTCACAAGCCTTATTATGAACTCACCCCGCACCAAAAAGAGTTCTTATGGCAAGGTGGCAAAGATTGGGATGGTGTGAATGCATTTTTTAAAGAATTAGAAAAACAAACGTATAAAATCCAATACCGTGTAATGCTTGCCAGGTATAGAGGTAAAACCACTTGCCCTGATTGCAAAGGAACACGTTTACGTAAGGATAGCAATTATGTTTTAATAACACCGAGTGCTGCTCCGAAAATAAATAAAGAAACCATGCAGGTTCTTGGTGGTAGGGCTTCCCTATCACAAATCATGTTGATGAGTATTGACGAATGTTGCAGTTATTTCAATCACTTGATATTATCAGAACAACATGAAAAAATTGCAAAGCGCATTTTGGTTGAAATAAAAAACCGAATCGACTTTTTACAAAACGTAGGTTTGGGTTATTTATCTCTTAATCGTTTATCAAACTCATTGAGTGGTGGCGAAAGCCAACGTATCAACCTTGCTACATCCCTTGGCAGTAGCCTTGTTGGCTCACTATATGTATTGGATGAACCTAGTATCGGATTGCATCCTCGCGACACAGAGAAACTCATTAGTGTATTGCAAAAACTAAGAGATATTGGCAATACCGTTGTGGTGGTAGAGCATGATGAAGAGATTATGCAAATGGCTGATGAGATTATTGACATCGGACCTTATGCAGGTATATTGGGAGGCAACAAAGTGGCTCAAGGTACCTTAGATGAAGTGAAGCAAGATCCAAATAGTTTAACAGGTAAGTATCTCAACAATATTGAGCGAATTGACATTCCTAGCAAAAGAAGAAAAGCCAACGATTTTATTGAACTGAAAGGCGCAAGGCAGCACAACCTAAAAGGCGTGAATGCCAATTTTCCTTTGCATGCTTTCACGGTAGTTACAGGTGTATCGGGAAGTGGTAAAACTACATTGATTAAGAAAATCTTATTCCCTGCCATACAAAAACAATTGGGCAATTACAGTGGCGAAAAAACAGGCGCTCATGATAGCCTTGGAGGTAATTTAAAATCGATCACTCAAATAGAAATGGTGGATCAAAACCCAATAGGAAAAAGCAGTAGAAGTAATCCTATCACCTATATCAAAGCGTATGATGGCATCAGGGATTTGTTTGCCAGTCAACCCATATCTAAAGGAAGGGGTTACAAAGCACAACATTTTAGCTTTAATGTGGATGGTGGCAGGTGCGAAACTTGTCAAGGGGAAGGAGAAGTAACAATTGAAATGCAGTTTATGGCTGACATCCATTTACCTTGCGAAGAGTGCAAAGGAGCCAGATTTAAAGAAGAAGTGCTTGAGGTAAAATACAAGGATAAATCCATCAGCGATGTATTGAACTTGAGTGTTGATGAAGCCATAGACTACTTTGCAGCGGAAGCTAGTATCATCAATAAAATAAAGCCTTTACAAGAGGTGGGTTTGGGTTATATCAAATTAGGACAATCAAGTAATACCTTAAGTGGTGGTGAAGCACAGCGTGTTAAACTAGCTACCTTTTTAGGAAAAAGAGCAGGCAGTGAACACGTACTTTTTATTTTTGATGAACCAACTACTGGATTACATTTTAACGATATCAAAAAACTATTAAACTCTTTCAATGCATTGATAGAACAAGGACATACTATTATCGTAATTGAACACAATATGGATGTGGCCAAATGTGCTGATTGGATTGTTGACCTGGGACCAGAAGCTGGAGATAATGGAGGAAACCTAGTATTTGAAGGTATGCCAGAAGATTTGATAAAAGTAAAAACCAGCTATACAGCCAAAGCACTAAAGGAAAAGTTTGTTGTCAAAAAGAAATAGTTTTGAATTAATTCTTCTATTAATTATTTGATATGAGCATATCTGAACAAATTGAAGAATATATTACAAAACAGCCTGAGGTAAAAGCCTATGATATGAAAGCGCTGCACCAATTGATTTTGGGGTTGATACCCAACTGCAAACTATGGTTCTTAGATGGTAGAAATATTGAACATAAAGTGGTGTCTAACCCCAATATCGGCTATGGATTTCAAAACATAAAATATGCAGATGGCTCTAGTAAGGACTTTTATCAAATTGGATTGAGTGCTAATACAAGCGGCATATCTTTGTACATTTTAGGTATAGATGACAAGTCATTTTTATCTACCACCTATGCTAGTTCAATTGGAAAAGCAAGTGTAACGGGTTATTGTATCAAGTTCAAAAAGTTGAAAGACATAAATATAGATGTGCTTGCAGAGGCTATTAAATATGGCGTTAGTAATACAGAAATGATGTCTTAACAATTTAGATGGTTTCTTGACATTCGAACAGAATGAAATAAACATATTAGACTAAACTACAAAACAAATATATTTTTAGTAATTGAAGCAAACCGCCTTTTATTATTAACCTGCGATACCTAAAAAGGTAAAATAATGTAATTAGGAAGGAAGAAGGCCACAAGGGTAAGTGTTGAAAAAAACAAGAACTCTGGAATAGGGGTGTATTCTCTCATTCGAATACCTTCCATTTTGCAATAAATAGCAAGCATAATTTTCTCTACCAAGAACGAAATAACGGTTGCGTAGGCAATGCCATCAATACCAATACTTCGAACAAAGACAAAAGAGAGCACAACATTAATGATTAAATAATTGGTAGAAACCAAATAAAAGACTCTTGTTTTCATCAAACCAGTAATAACTGTTTGAGGGAAAAGCATACGACTAATGATCAGCAAAAGATAAATATTAAAGATTTTGTATCCCTCTTTCAAATCAACATTATAGGCATATTCAAACAAATACTTGCTTACAAAAAGCAGTACAATAGTGCCTGGAAAAACCCAATACATTAGTTTGCGTGATGAAACTTTCAACTTGGCCAAACCTTGGTTTAAGAGCCCTTCCCTATTCAGATTAGCAATTTCCCCACTGTATATATTGCTCAACGAATTGGCAAGGATTAAGAAGATAGGTAACTCTTTTGCACCATATCTAAAAATGGCAAATTGGGTTTCATCATAATAATAATCGATGATATAACTGTTGATATACTCAACACTGCCTGCCAACAAAATGCTGAACATAAAAGGCATCACCTTAATCATGAATTGCTTTATCAAGCGGGTATGAATGCTGATGGTGGAGTATTTCATCAACAAAATAATGGTATAGTTAAACTTTACCAAGGCCAATATCAATAGCAAATTGACAGAAAGGTTTAGGGATTGCCTAAAAAACAAAGGCACACATAGCAAAACCAAATGGGCTGCATAGGTGCTAATGCCCCACAGCAACATCGATTTGTATTTGCCCTTCAGATAAAAAATATAGTCTGTAATAAAAGTAGGGGTATTTAGAAATACTACCAAGCCAAAAATCTCAAATAAATCTATGTCCTTACCTTTGGCATGTCCTATAACAACGGTTACAGCACCTGCTATCAAAGAAAATGCTGTAAGTAATGCAAAGGCATTAAACAAAATTCGCTTTTGGGTTTTCTCATCTGATCCATTATAAAAAGGAATGAGGGTATTACAGATACTGGCTACCCAGAAAAAACTTAAACTTGAGCTAACCAACATCAAGAGCTCATAGCGGCTGATAATGCTTGTACCATAGCCTCCGCTGTATCTAAAATATGATATTTTGGCCAGTAAAATAGATATTAAAAACACGCTACCAAACCTTAAAAATTGGTTTATCTGCAAGCTGTTAAATTTATCTAATTTTAAATTGAGTAGGGCCAATGTGAATCTTAAACTGAAAGGCGAATGTGCTAAATAATTTTAATTTTTACTAATTACAGCATTATTGGGCTAATTCCCATTGTAGAATTTGGCATTTGAAAACCATGTCAGCATCAATTTCGCCAAGTTTGACTTCAGCTATTTCGTTCACCAAAGCTGGGTCATAGGTAGTTTTCACTTTAATATAGTTATCTGTGAAACCAAACATCATGTTTTGCTCATTATCAGCTTCCCAAAGCACCTTGTAAGTTTTTCCAGCATGCTGTTCATAAAAGAACCTACGCTTTTTATCGCTAAGAATATGTAGCATTTTGCTTCTATCAGATCGGGTATGCATATACACCCTACCTGGAAGCTTATTGGCAGTGGTGTTAACTCTTTCACTGTAAGTAAAGACATGAAGGTAGGAAATATCCAATTGGTTTAGGTAATTATAAGTTTCTAAAAACTCTTCTTCGCCTTCTCCTGGAAAACCAACAATCACATCCACTCCAATGCAACAATGAGGAATAAGGCTTTTAATTTTTTCAACCCTAGTAGTATATAATTCGGTCAAATACTTTCTGCGCATGGCAGTAAGAATGGCATCAGACCCTGATTGCAATGGAATATGAAAATGAGGTACTATCTTCTTTGATTGAGCAGCTAATTCAATAATTTCATTAGTAAGCAAGTTTGGTTCAATAGATGAAATTCTAATCCTTTCTAATCCTTCAACCTTTTCTAATGCTTGGAGTAGTTGAAAAAAATTTTCACCCGTATTAACACCAAAATCGCCTGTATTAACGCCTGTTAAAACAATTTCTTTTATGCCTTGATCTACAATTTCATTGGCTTGTATAATTAAATTCTTGATGGTATCACTGCGGCTTTTACCTCGGGCTAAAGGAATGGTACAAAATGAGCAGAAATAATCGCAACCATCCTGAACTTTTAGAAAGGTGCGGGTTCTATCACCAATGGAATATGAAGCATGATAATCTAAAACCTCTTTTATTTTACCTTCTTTAACCTCGGCAACTGCTTTCTTTTCAGTGTTTTGGATGTATTCACTAATATTAAACTTTTCAGCAGCACCTAATACCAAATCAACGCCATCAATTTTTGCAATTTCATGGGGTTTAAGCTGGGCATAGCAGCCAATTACAGCCACAAAAGCTTGTGGGTTTTGACGTAAGGCCTCTTTAACTATTTTCTTACATTTTTTATCAGCATTATCGGTAACAGAGCAGGTATTAATTACATACACATCAGCGCCTTCTTCAAATGATACTTTAGTGTAACCATCCTTAACAAGACTTCTACCAATACTGGAAGTTTCAGAAAAGTTAAGTTTGCAACCCAATGTGTAAAATGCTACCGATTTCTTCATGATATTCGGCAAATATAAGACGATTGATTTTATTTACTAATCCAATTGAGGGGTAAACGGCATCAAAACGAAAGAAATCAATTGCTTTTTTGGATTAGTTCATGTGCATTTTAGGAAACCTGAAAGCCTCACTATCATGTATCATCAAGTCGTGAACTTGTATAGAAATATATTTATAAATAGGAAATTGCTCTACTATTTCGAAAACAGCTTCTGCATCTTTGCAATTAAAAATAATCCAACCTAAAGTACGTTCAGTGTTTATGGAGTAACTCTGTATTGTGCCCTCATTTATTAATTGAGAAATATATGCCCTATGTGAAGGAATCATTTTCATAAAATCAGTATCAATTACAACAGGTAATTCAAGTTCAACCATAAATAATCTTTTCATAACAACAAATATTTAGAATTGTATGCTCAATTTGCATACCCTAATCAAATATATGACAGATTGGACACACTAAACAACTTATATCTTTAGTGTATAAGTTTTGTAGATATGAGTATGGTAATTTTTATTTTTGCTTAAAATGATTAAAGAATACAAAAGCTATTTATTTGAAGATAGAGAGATAAGCTGGCTGAAATTTAATGAAAGGGTGCTTCAAGAAGCAGAAAATCCTGAAACTCCATTGATGGAAAGGCTAAAATTTTTGGCCATTTTCTCTTCTAACCTAGACGAATTTTTTAGGGTACGTGTAGCCCAAATCAGAAAAATACAAAGGGTAAATGGCAGAAAGCCAATTTCTGAATACCAATCCTCACCTGATGATATTTTGTCAGAAATACAAAGAATGGTTGTTACACTGCAAGATAGGTTTACAAACATTTACGAAAGAGATATTTTACTTCGATTAGCGGACAAAAAAATCTTTTTAATCAATGAAACAAACCTTGACGAAGAAAAGCACGGCCTAATAAAAAACTATTTCACTAACACTGTGATACCTCATTTATTTCCGGTGTTAATAGACGACTTAAAGAATGTACCACATCTCCGCGACCGCTCAATTTATCTAGCAGTAAGAATGAGTAATATTAGCATTAAATCAGAGCCTAAACATGCCTTAATTGAAATCCCTACAAGTATACTAAGTCGTTTTTTCGTATTACCCAAAACAGATGAAAACACCTACATCATTATTTTGGAGGATATCATTAGAGCAAATCTAAAACGTATATTCTCAATTTTCGATTTCGACCATTATGAAAGTTATATAATCAAACTTACAAGAGATGCTGAGTTTGTTATAGACGCTGATGAAACAGAATATTCTATTAGTTTTTTAGATAAAATTCAAAAAAGTTTAAAACAGCGTTCGAAAGGAAGCCCAACGCGATTTGTATATGACGAAAGAATGCCTAAAACCATGCTTGAGTTACTAGCAAAAAAACTTGAACTTAATCATGTAAACCTAATTCCTGGTGGCCGTTATCACAACTTTAAAGACTTTATGGATTTCCCAAAAGTTGGCAGTCATGAAGATTATTTTGATGCAATGCCAGCTAAACCCGTTTTGGAGCTTGACAAAGCAAAAAGTCTATTCGATGTAATTTCAAAAAAAGATGTCTTATTGCATCATCCTTACCAAAGTTTTGACTATTTAATTAGGTTTTTGCGTGATGCAGCTATCGACCCTCATGTTAGCACGATTAGAATTACTTTGTACCGTGTTGCCAAACATAGTAATGTAGTTAATGCACTCATAAATGCCGTGAAGAATGGAAAAAAAGTGATTGTACTTATGGAGTTGCAAGCAAGATTTGATGAGGAATCAAACATCTATTGGACAAGCAAATTACAGGAAGCTGGAGCACAAGTTTACTTTGGCAAACAAGGACAAAAAGTACATTGTAAAATTTGTTTAATTACACGTAAAGAAAATGGTGTCACTGAAAAATATGCTCATTTATCTACTGGTAATTACAATGGAGTTACATCGAAAATTTATAGTGATTTTGGCTTATTCACCAAGGACAAAAGATTGACACAAGATGTGGAACAATTATGTGATATGTTGTTTTTAAATGTAAAAAAAGGCCCTTATAAACACCTATTGGTTGCCTCAGATTATATGAAAAAACAGTTTTTAGATTTGATTGAAAAAGAAATTCAAAACAAGAAAAATGGAAAAACTGCCTATATAATTGGAAAGATGAACAGCTTGGTAGATATTGACATCATTAAGAAACTATATGATGCCAGTAGAGCTGGAGTGGAAATAAAGCTAATTATTAGAGGTATTTGCTGTCTTGTTCCAGGAGTGAAAGGTTTGAGTGAAAACATACAAGTAACAAGTATTATTGATCGTTTTTTAGAGCATGCCCGAGTATACATTTTTGGCAATAATGGAGATGCCAAAATTTACCTTGCTTCTGCAGATTGGATGACAAGAAATCTTCAAACCCGCATTGAAACTGCATTTCCGATTTATGATGAGCAAGCTAGAAAAATCATTTTAGACATAATTAATATCCAATTAAATGATAATACCAAAGCCAGGT
>RGVD01000083.1 GCA_010027395.1 Bacteroidota bacterium | reverse complement strand
GTTGGGCTCATATCCGTTAGCCAACGGACGTAGGTTCGAGTCCTGCCTCCGCAACCAATAAAATCCTGCCTTGGCGGGATTTTTTATGCAATCATGTAGATTTATTCAAAAAGATAAAAAGTCGCACAAATGCCGCAGCTGTGCATCTTCAAAAAAAATAATTGACAATAATTTAAAAAAACTATTTTTGACTTCTAAAACAAAACATAGCTATGATTTTAAACCAAAATGAAACCTTTGAAGGCTTACCTCCGTTTGTTCAGAACGCATTTCAAACCAAAATATCAATTGTAACTAAAGACTTGTTGCAACCTGGTATGAAACTATATAAGTTCAACGATTTTTCAACCCTGCATGCACCAGGCGATATAAGTCTTTCCCCCTGGTGGAGTCCTTACAACGATTACAAACATGATGCAGGTTGGGTGCAAAAATCAAAAATGGCTAAAGCCAACGGAATAAGTGTAAGAGAATGGGGAAGGCTTACTTCGGCTGTCAAAGAAAACTGGAATTCGCTTTCCTTTTTACTCGAAATTACGCTTAAGGTGCCCGCTTATGGTTTTTTTGGTGGCTTTGCACTCATGCAACGCATGGATGCTGGCACCACATCTAAAATGGCTTCGGGCGAAGGCAAAGGCGGTAGTAAAAACTTGCCTGGTGGCGCTACTCAATTTTATATTCCCAATCTTACTGCCGACCATGTAAGCACTTGGAATACAACACCACTAAGTGGTTTTTAAATAGTAGAAAACAATTAGCCTTTTCCAGCCTCGTTTCTTACGTTCATACCTTTACTACAAACTAGAACAAGCATGAATATATGTAGTACTTCATGCTTTTTAGTCAACAATTTCAATGATTGTCAATTTGATAGTTATTATCTTTGTTGGTTTTAAAATAATGCTAGGCAAAGTTTTAAATATCTATTGTTAACCATTTTTATTTTTCTTCTAAAATCTTCATCAGCCTAAAACTGTATGTGGAAACCGCTTACGGGCAGTAATAATAAGACAAGTCCTTGTGATGAATTTATTAATTTAGTAGTAGCGGATAAAAAAGTAAATGTATTTGACGCTGTGCAAAATAATTTTGGTTATGGCAATTATGTATTAAAATATGATGGCAGCAAAGTTGAAATTTTGAGTGGCATGAATTCGTTTCCGAGCAAGGATATAATTAATGCTATTTATGTGGATACAGCCGAAAATGTTTATGTAACTGGAAAATTTAAAAACAGTTTGAACAATAGATATGTAGCCAAGTGGGATGGAACAGCATGGAATGAATAAGGTGGGCTCAAGAGCCTTGGCGCTGATAGTGCCATCTTTGCATTATGCGGAGATAAACAGGGCAACATTTATGCAGCAGGGATTTTTCACAATGCCAATAAGCAAGCGTATGTAGCAAAATTTGATGGCACAGTTTGGAGCGAATTAAAGAATGATACTACACTAAATTATCTGGTCATTAAGTTATTGTGTGCTAATAAAAATACAGGCAATATTTATGCTTCAGGATTTATCAGAAACAAAAAATAGGGGCGCGATAAATCGCGCCCCTATTTTTTAGCAATCAAATATTTAAGAATCAATTAAAAACTAAACCCATGTTAAATAAAAAGACTTCCAGAAAATCTGAAAGTCTTTTGTCTTTGTGGAGGCAACAGGGTTCGAACCTGTGACCCTCTGCTTGTAAGGCAGATGCTCTGAACCAGCTGAGCTATGCCTCCGTTTAGGGAGTGCAAATATAGAATTAGCTTTATAAATCACAATATTTACAGTAAAAAAAATGTATATTTATGGTTAAATATTTAATTATCAAAGATAAACACGAGCTGTAATGTTAATTAGGCTTCAAAAATTTAGATTTAATTATATGTATTTATCTATTCTTTGCTTATTTTTGGGTTTCATTTCACATTATGGAGCAACCTACATTTGGATTTAGTGAACTGGCCAAACAAGCTAGCCTGCAGCCCAAAGAAGCTTTGATTGATACGGGAAAAGGCAATAAGAGTTTGTTTATTGCAATACCCAAAGAAACAACTTTGCAAGAGAAACGTGTGCCGCTTACGCCCTCTTCTGTTCAACTTTTGGTTAATAATGGTTCTGAAGTATGGGTAGAAACGGGTGCTGGAAAGCAAGCCAAATTCAGCGATAAAGAATATAGCGAAGCGGGTGCCAAAATAGTTTTTGATAAAAAGGAACTATTCAAGGCCGATATTATAGTGAAAGTAGAACCCCCTTCTGATGAAGAAATAGAATTAATAAGTCATAACCAACTGCTCATATCTGCTTTACAACATGGTGCTAAGTCTGAAACCTATGTAAAAAAGTTGATGAGTAAGAAACTGAATGCGATGGCCTTTGAGTACTTAAAGGAAAATGACGGCCTTTATCCATTGGTAAGAAGTATGGGTGAGATTGCAGGATTAGCAGCCATATCTATCGCTAGTGATTTGTTAAATTCAGATAATGGTGGAAAAGGAGAAATGTTAGGCGGCATAACAGGCATACCTCCAACAGAAATAGTAATTATTGGTGCTGGTACCGTGGGAGAATATGCGGCAAAAGCCGCTCTAGGCAAAGGCGCAACTGTAAAAGTGTTTGACCAATCTTTATCCAAGTTGAGAAGGCTACAAAACAATTTAGGCCACGCGCACCTTTATACATCCTTGCTTCACCCTAAAATATTGACGAAGGCTCTGCAAACGGCCGATGTAGCCATTGGTTGTCAAAGGAATGAAGAGGGGCGAAGCCTTGTTTTGGTAACCGAGGAAATGGTAAGCATGATGAAACCTCTGTCTGTTATCATAGATATTAGCATCGATCAAGGGGGAGTTTTTGAAACATCCGAGCTTACAACTCATCAGAACCCAACCTTTATCAAACATGATGTGATACATTATTGCGTGCCTAATATTACATCGCTTGTCTGCCGCACTGCTAGCTATGCATTGAGCAATGTATTGGCTCCTCTATTACTAAAACTTGCTGATGCAAAAGACTTGGCTGATTTTTTATACTACAATGTGGGTGCTCGAAATGGGATGTATATTTATAAAGGCCACCTAACTAACAAATACTTAGGCAAAAGGCTTAATATTTACCACAAAGAGATTGACTTGCTATTAGCAGCACACATGTAAATTTATTTTCAAATGTTGTTGGTTAACAGCACTAAAAAGTATCAACATGCATGTTGATAGAATGTACATTAGTTGCCTTTTTCATTCCATTAATTTGAAGAAAATACATTTACTCAAAACTACCAAAATGCAAACCAGCTTTGGCTTTCGCTTTGTTCGGTTTTTGTGAAACATTTGCCAAAAAAATAACACATTTTAATTGATCCGTTTGAACCAAATAACAATATGACTAAAGTAATTTCGATAGTAAATCAAAAAGGAGGCGTAGGTAAAACCACAACCGCCATAAATTTAGCTGCAAGTCTTGCTGTACTTGAGTTTAGAACCCTTTTGGTAGATGGTGATCCTCAAGCAAACTCTACTTCGGGAATTGGTCTTGATCCAAAAGACATACAAATTGGCCTTTATGAAGTGATGATTAATGAGATTCCTACCAAGGATGCCATTATGAAAACCGAATTTAAATTCATGGACATTTTGCCTTCAAGTATTGATTTAGTTGGAGCTGAAATCGAATTAATAAACCTCCCAAACCGTGAAAGTGTGATGAAACATGCCATAAATAAAGTGAAAGGTGATTATGATTTTGTGATTATTGATTGTTCGCCTTCTTTAGGTTTAATCACCACGAATGCTTTGACGGCTAGTGATTCTGTTATTATTCCTGTTCAGTGTGAGTATTTCGCTTTAGAGGGCTTAGGTAAATTATTGAATACTGTAAAAATTGTTCAACAAGGTCTTAACAAAGAATTGCAAATAGAAGGGCTTTTATTAACCATGTATGATATGCGTTTGAGACTTAGCAACCAAGTGGTTGAAGAGGTTAAAATGCATTTTCAACAATTGGTATTTGATACCATCATTCAAAGAAATACCAAATTGAGTGAAGCGCCAAGCTTTGGTAAACCAGTAATTACACATGATGCAGAAAGCAGAGGTGCTATTAATTACTTAAACTTAGCCAAGGAATTATTGGCTAAAAACGGTTTAATCAAATTGAATCCATTGCAAGAAGAATCTGCGATGAACTAACAAACAAACAATTTAATTGTCAACTTTAGCGTTGACCTATACACAAATACAAAATGAGCAACCCACGAAGAAACGCATTAGGAAGAGGCTTGAGTGCATTGTTAGAAAATGCAACTACTGATATTACAACAAGCGAGGCAAAGCCCTTGAATTCGATTAGTGAAATTCCAATTTCACAAGTTGAGGCAAATCCTTTTCAGCCTCGTACTGAATTTAAAGAAGAAGAGTTAAGAGAACTTTCTGAGTCTATAAAAGTGCATGGAGTAATACAACCCATTACGGTTCGTAAGATGGGTTTTGATAGCTACCAATTGATATCTGGTGAGCGCAGAACAAGGGCTTCGCGCCTTGCAGGTTTAACAAATATTCCAGCATATATTAGACTTGCTAATGACCAAGAAATGCTGGAAATGGCATTGATTGAGAACATTCAACGTGAGGATTTAAACGCCATTGAGGTTGCTATCAGTTATAAAAGATTGATGGATGAATGTAGCTTGAATCAAGAGCAATTAGGAGATAGAGTTGGCAAAAACAGAAGTACAGTAAGCAATTATTTGAGATTGCTTAACCTCCCTGTAAATATCCAAGCTGCCTTAAGAGACGACAAGATATCTATGGGTCATGCCCGTGCCATTATTGGAATTGAAGATGCAGACGAACAACAATACCTTTTTGATCAAATGATTGAAAACAATCTTTCGGTGAGAGCGGTTGAAAGCCTTGTTAGAAAAGCCTCTGAAGAGTCTTCACAAAAAACCAAAGAAGGCACGCGTAAAAAAAATGAACCAAGTTTGACGTATGTTGATTTTCAAAACCAATTGAGCAGCAAGTTTGATACAAAAATAAAAATAAAGGCAGATGATAGAGGAAGAGGTTCGATCACCATTCCATTTAAATCGCAACAAGACCTTCAACGCATATTAGATTTAATATAGTTTTGTTAAAACCATTCTATACCATAATTGCCATCCTGTTTTTGTTGCATTCGCCCGCATTTAGTCAACTACAAGCGGGCGATAGTAGCATGAATGTTAAAAGTAATATACCTGACTCAGTTAGTATTATGCGAAAGCCAATGAGTCCGGCCAAAAAGGCTAGCATCTTATCTGCGGTTTGTCCTGGTGCTGGTCAAATTTATAACAAAAAATATTGGAAGTTACCCATTTTATATGGAGGTATTGCGGCATTGGTGTATTCGGTTTATTTCTATCAAAATGAGTACGACCGTTTTAGACAAGCATTAATTGATACAAGAGATTCGTCTGCAGGATTCAAACCAAGAGACCCAGAATTACGAAATGTGCCTGCTCAATATTTATTAAATATTAGAGAAAGTTATAGAGAAAGCAGAGACCTTTCAGCTATTAGTATTGTGGGTCTTTATGCCATAAATATTATTGATGCAGCAGTGGATGCGCACCTAAAAGGATTTGATGTAAATGAAAACTTAAGTATGCGAATTGCCCCCGATGTGAGAATGACATCCTTCAATACCGCTTATGCGGGAATAAGTATTAGTTTACACTTTAAATAAATTATCATAAATTGTACCCTCATTAGATTGTTGTTTTATTAATTAATTTAAACCCACACCATTATGAAAATTGCATTATTAGGATATGGAAAAATGGGTAAGGCTATTGAGAAAATAGCTGAAGCCAAGCACCATGAAATTGTGTATCGCGTGGACATGGATAATTCTTTTGATTTTATGCCTGTGAGCCTGCAAAACGTTGATGTGGCAATAGATTTCAGCATGCCCACTTCTGCAGTTGATAATATAAATAAGTGCTTTGATGCAGGCGTACCCATTGTAGTAGGAACTACGGGTTGGTATGAGCATTTTGATGGTATTAAACAAAGATGCATTGACGAAAAACAGTCGATGGTGTATTCAACTAATTTTAGTATTGGCGTTAATATTTTTTATAAAATCAATAAAATTTTGGCTGAAATAATGGCCAAAACAGATGATTATGATGTGATGATTGAAGAAATTCATCATACCCAAAAGAAAGATCACCCAAGCGGAACGGCCTTATCATTGGCCAAACAAATTATGTCTGAGATTAGCTCAAAAGAGAAAATTAATGATCGTCTTTTGTTCGATAGAACTCAAGCTTCACAAAGTACCAAGCCCAATGAATTGTTAATTGAAAGCATCAGAGAAGGAGATGTGACAGGTATTCACACGGTGAGGTATGAAAATGTGATTGATACCATTGAAATTACCCATGCAGCCAAAAGCAGGTATGGCTTTGCACGTGGCGCTCTGCTAGCCGCTGAGTGGATTATAGGCAAAGAGGGTATATACACCATGGAGGATATTCTAGAAATTTAATCATCTTTGTTTTAACCCCTCTATCACAATTTATAAATAACACCTAACAAGCAACGTTATCAAAGCAAAATCAATACAATGAATTTTTCTGAAACATTTAATTATTTCTACCGCAGTCCAAAAACATTTAGCACCAAACAATGGACAGTAATAGCCATTTGGAGCTTATTGAATATCGTTCTATTGTTTTTATATATTAGCGCAGGTGCAAGCATTATTACAGCACTCATCAATAGCCTTTATGGCATTGCTTTGATATTTTTATATTTCACACGTTTGCTTGCTTTGGCGGTATCACCCATTATATGGACAGTCCTTCAAGTGCTTTCAATTATTCGTTTTGTACGTAAACCAGATGTAGCATTGGTGTACGAATGGAGTGATGCCTTATGGTTTGCCACCCTTGCCGCTACTGTTATCCGCTCATACTTTATTGAGGCATATACCATTCCAACCTCTTCTATGGAAAAGAGTTTATTGGTAGGTGATTTCCTATTTGTAAGTAAGGTTAATTATGGTTCAAGATTACCAATGACTCCTTTGGCATTTCCATTTACGCACAACAAAATGCCATTTAGCGACAATAAAGATTCATATTTAGAATGGTTGAAAATGCCTTATTGCAGGATGTTTTCTTTCCAAACAATAAAAAACAATGATGTGGTCGTGTTTAACTACCCCGCCCGACCCGGTGAGCCTGATGACAAAAGACCCGTTGACAAGAAAGAAAATTATATCAAACGTTGTGTGGGTATTGCTGGTGATAGTTTGAAATTAGTGAGAGGGCAATTGTTTGTAAATGGCAAACAAGTGCCATTGGCCGAAACAGGTATGTTTAGCTATTCAGTTAAAACTAACGGAACGCCTATTCACCAGCAAAAGAAATTGAAAAATGGTGGCATATTTATTTCTATGGAAAAGTTCAGAGAAATGGGCTTGTCAGCATTAGATATTACTAGCGAAGAAGGCAATATGCAAAACATTCAAAACGGAGATGTTGCCATCAATGGTTCGGATAGTTATATCATGCGTTTGAACAGCGAAACCTTGGCTAAAATCAAAGCACTGCCTAATGTGGTGGAAGTGGATACTTTGCTATCAGAAAAAAATGAAGTAGACCACATGGGTGATAGGTGTTATCCTGATAATCCAACTTTGACTTGGAACAAAGAGTATTACGGAACCATTTACATTCCTAGAAAAGGAGATGTGATAAAGCTAGATTCTTTCAACTATTACATGTACAAACGTGTAATTACTGCTTATGAAGGAAGTAGCAGTTTCGAGATGCGTGATGGAAAGTTCTATAATGAAGGAAAAGAAATTACAAGCTACCAGTTCAAAGACAACTATTACTTTATGATGGGTGATAACCGCCACAATTCATTGGATAGTCGTTTCTGGGGTTTTGTACCTGAGACACACATCGTAGGAAAAGCATTGTTTATTTGGATGAGTTTAGATGCCTATGAAAGCAATCCTTTGAAAAAGATTCGTTGGAGTAGGATATTTAATGGTATTCATTAGCAGCCACAGATTTCACGGATATTACATATAATACAGAAACACTTTATGAAAAACACCCTACTTCTTTTAGTATTAGCTAGTACACTTTTTGCTTGCTCTAAATCTGATACATCCAATCCCTCTCAAACCATTATTACCAGTGATAGTTCGCAGTATTCTGGCAGATTAAAAGTAATAGTGTTGGATGGAACAAATGGAAACAGTAACATCAATGGCGCACAAGTATTTTTATATCCAAGCTATGAAGACCTAAAAAGAAACTACTATTTGAATATAGTAAACACAGCAAGCGGTGCAGCTGATTTTGGTTTTATCTTACAGGGTAACTATTACTTAAGGGCACAAAGTGGAAACAAAGGAGATACCAATGTGGTGCAGGTGATGGGTCAAAAAACCATTACACGCACCATGATTGTCAGATAGAATTAAACACTAAGCACTTCGCTTTTGTGGCCTTCCCAAGAATCACCAGTCATACATTCTAGTCCTAAGTTTTTCAAGAAGTTGCTAGCATGGCTGCTTTCTTTGCCGTTAGAAGAATAGATAACAATAGGCTTGGGCAATTGCATAATCTCTGCTATTTTTTTGGGAATGCTTAATAGTGGAATATTGATGCTACCCGGTATGTTTCCCTCAAGAAATTCATATGAACTTCTCACATCAATAATGGTAGGATGTAGCTCGCTATGTATAATCATGTTTTAGTTGTTGTTCAGGTTGTGAATCCTACCTAGCATGCAACTCGCATAGCTTTTCACTTGAAGCAACAGTCCATTCTCTTCTGTAGCTTCTGGATATCCTAAAGAGTACAGTTTCTTGATGATAATGGCTCTATCCAAATGCTCATCGTATGAGATTTTTACTAGATCTTCTTCCTTTCGCACTTCTGCATTTTCAACTCCCGTAATCTTTAACAATTCGTTTTTGATGGTGGTGGCGCAGCCATCACATTTGATGTTGGCTAAAATAATCTCTTCAGTTTTCATGGCGATTTTTGGTTTTTATAACATACTTGTTGGACATATATAATCGGTTACTTTGAATTTATTTGAAGCTTTAATGGCAGATAAACCACCTTCCACATCAATCAATTTATCATATCCACGCGATTTAAGTATGGATACAAAAACCATGGATCGATAGCCGCCTGCACAATGTACATAATAGGTTTTGTTTTTATCTACCAAGTGCATGCTTTCGTTGATATAATCCAGTGGTATATTGATGGTGTTTTCTATTTGCTCTGAGATATGCTCACTTTTCTTTCTCACATCCAAAACTTCTATGGTATTATCGGCATCTTTTATCACTGCGAATTCATCCACACTTATTGATTTTATTTGATCTAAGTCCATACCTGCATTTTTCCAAGTATCAAAACCACCTTGCAAAAAGCCTAATGCTTGGTCGTATCCAACCCTTGCCAATCTTATAACCGCTTCTTGTTCTTTACCTACTTCAGTTACCAATACAATTTTTTGTTTGATATCAGGAATGAGGGTTCCTACCCAAGTGGCAAAGCTACCATTGATGCCAATGTTTATTGAACCTGGAACAAATCCTTGGGCAAATAATTTGTCAGCACGGGTATCAATTATCAATACATCTTTTTCATTTGTCAATGTTTCAAATTCAGCTACTGATAAGGACCTAGCACCTCTGTTCATTACTTCATCTATGCTATCATAGCCATTGATGTTCATTAAAACATTTTTGGGGAAATAGCCCGGAGGAGGCATTAAACCTGTGAGAACTTCTCTGATAAATGCCTCCTTGCTAAGATTCATTTGCAAGGCATAATTAGTTTCTTTTTGGTGCCCTAAGGTGTCTGAGGTTTCTTTGCTTAGGTTTTTACCACAAGCGCTTCCTGCACCATGCGCAGGGTAAACAATAATGTCATCAGCTAAGGGTATAATTTTATTTCTAAGCGAATCATACAAATGTCCTGCAAGCTTTTCTTCTGTAAGGTCGGCAATCACATGCTGCGCCAAATCTGGGCGGCCTACATCACCAATAAACAGCGTATCTCCCGTGAAGATGGCAGTATCTTTACCTTGTTCGTTTTTCAATAAATAGCAACTGCTTTCCATGGTGTGACCTGGCGTGTGCAACAATTGAATTTGAATGTTTCCAAGTTTGAAAATTTGTCCATCTGTGGCTTGAACAAAATCAAAACCAGTTTTCATTTCTGTTGGTCCATATACAATGCTTGCACCTGTTTTTTTTGCTAAGTCAATATGACCTGATACAAAGTCGGCATGAAAATGAGTTTCAAAAATATACTTAATATTAGCACCATGCTTGTTGGCCATGTCTATATAGGGTTTGACTTCCCTCAAAGGGTCAATGATGGCGGCCTCTCCAGCACTTTCAATATAGTATGCACCATGCGCCAAACAGCCTGTATATATTTGTTCTACCTTCATCCGATTTTAGTATTTATTGCACTTGTAAAACAAGTAAACAATGAACCGAAATAATATGATGAAGGACATAAATAATCTTGATATTTCTCAAAATAATTAAGGTAAAACAGCACTTTTATTTACTAGAAACCAATAAAAAAGGCCACCATTTTGAGGCAGCCTTTCTTATGAAAATTGTCTTAAGTTTGATTAATCTAAAACAACTAATTTTTTAGTTCCAATCAATGTGTTGTTTGATTTAATAGTGCAGAAATACATGCCATTAGTAAAGCCATTTAAATTGATGCTTTCT
>RGVD01000082.1 GCA_010027395.1 Bacteroidota bacterium | reverse complement strand
AAAGATTTATTAGTTTGGCAAAAAGCGATAGATATTTCGTTTGAGGTTTATAGGTTAACTAGGTTGCATTTTCCAAATGATGAGATATTTGGACTTACCAGTCAGGTAAGAAGAGCAGCCAATTCAATCTCGCTAAATATTGCAGAAGGATAAGGTAAACACACAACAAAAAATTATATCAATTTTTTAGTTACAGCTTATTCTTCAAACAATGAACTTGAATCTGGATTTATTTTAGCTGAGAAACTTGAGTTTGTTAAAGAAAAAGAATTAGAAAATTTGTTTAGCATGATAAGTGAAGAAAGTAAAATGCTAAACTCATTAATTGGAAAATTAAATATTAAAAACGATAAATAAAGAATAGAATTTGGCATTCCCTTTTGCCTTATCCCTATTCCCTAAACCCTGAACAAAAATGAGCGGAAATATGAACTTAACACTTAAAGTGTGGAGACAAAAAAATACCAACGACAAAGGTAAATTCGAAACCTATAAGGCGGAAAATATCAGTCCTGATATGTCGTTTTTAGAGATGTTTGACGTGGTAAACGAGCGCCTTATTGTTGAAGGTAATGAGCCCATCGCATTTGATCACGATTGTCGTGAGGGTATTTGTGGTTCTTGTAGTATGTATATCAACGGAAGACCGCATGGTCCTAACAACGGTGTTACTACTTGCCAATTGCATATGCGCAGTTTCAAAGATGGAGATATTATTGTGGTTGAGCCATGGAGAGCTGCAGCTTTTCCTGTTATCAAAGACTTAGCTGTAAACAGAAGTTCGTTTGATAGAATTCAGGCAGCAGGAGGTTTTATTTCAGTAAATACAGGTAATGCACAAGACGCAAATAGCTTGCCTATTCCTAAAAATGATGCTGACGAATCGTTTGCAGCAGCAGCGTGTATCGGATGTGGTGCATGTGTGGCAGCCTGCAAAAACTCATCAGCTATGTTATTTGTGGGCGCTAAAGTAACTCAGTTTGCTTTGTTACCTCAAGGTAAACCAGAAGCTACACAACGTGTGTTAGCTATGGTAAACCAAATGGATGCAGAAGGTTTTGGTTCATGCACCAATACAGGTGCTTGTTCGGCTGAATGCCCTAAAGAAATTTCATTATCTGTTATTGCTCGCATGAACAGAGAATACCTATCAGCACAATTATTTGCTGAATAAACATTAGCCCTTGCAGGCGTCCTCGCTTGCAAGTATATGATAATGTTGGCGGGGATACCGAACATCGTCAACATCACCTATTTCTTTACATATTACTAAAGACTTTCAGAATTTTTCTGAAAGTCTTTTTTGTTTATTACTTGACTGGGGATTGTGTTATCGCTAAATGCTAAATGTTCATACAGCCAGAGGCTTGTCAATAGCCTCACTCGCAAGATGCGAGCGATTGCAGAAAATAATAATGTTTGCCTGCGATTGTTTTCACTAAACATTTTATGTTTAACCATAAGCAAACAGCCAGAGTCTGTTCAATAAACTCGCTCGCAAGATGCGAGCGAGTGCATAGGGGCAAGAAAGTGCACAGGAGCAAGCGATTCATCAAGTTATTTGGACATAAAAAAGCCGATTCAAACATTGAATCGGCTTTAATTTTACAGAATATTTCTATTCGAGTTATGCTTAGTATCTGTACATTTCAGCTTTGAATGGACCTTCAACTTTTACACCAATATAGTCTGCTTGTTCAGTGTCTAATACGGTTAGTTTAGCGCCAATATGAGCTAGGTGTAAGTAGGCTACTTTTTCATCTAAATGTTTAGGTAACACATATACTTTGTTTTCGTAGTTAGCACTGTGGTTCCACAATTCTATTTGAGCCAAAGTTTGATTTGAGAATGAATTACTCATTACAAAACTTGGGTGACCCATAGCGCAACCTAAGTTAACCAAACGACCTTCGGCAAGAATGATGATTTCGTTTCCATCTACATTGTAAATGTCAACTTGCGGTTTCAATGTGTTTTTAGTTGAACCATAGTTGTTGTTCATCCAAGCCATATCGATTTCGTTATCGAAGTGACCAATGTTACAAACGATAGATTTATCACGCATTGCTTTGAAGTGACGTTCAGTGATGATTTTAACATTACCAGTTGCTGTAACGAATATGTTTGCACGTGAACAAGCTTCTTCCATAGTTACTACTTCAAAACCATCCATTGCTGCTTGTAAAGCACAAATTGGATCGATTTCAGTAATCAATACGCGAGCACCAGCACCACGTAAAGACTCAGCTGAACCTTTTCCTACATCACCATAACCAGCTACAACGGCCACTTTACCTGCCATCATAATGTCAGTAGCTCTGCGGATAGCATCCACCAAACTTTCTTTACATCCGTATTTGTTATCAAATTTAGATTTAGTTACAGAATCGTTAACGTTGATAGCAGGTATTAACAAAGTACCTTTTTTCATACGCTCATACAAACGGTGAACACCAGTTGTAGTTTCTTCTGATAAACCTTTAATGTCTTTTGCTAATTCAGGGTAACGGTCAAAAACCATATTGGTTAAATCTCCACCATCATCCAAAATCATGTTAAGTGATTGACCACCTTCAAATGCAGATAAAGTTTGCTCAATACACCAGTCAAATTCTTCTTCGTTTTGACCTTTCCATGCGTAAACAGGGATACCTGCAGCAGCAATAGCAGCAGCAGCATGATCTTGAGTTGAGAAAATATTACATGAACTCCATGTAACTTCTGCTCCTAAATGTTTTAATGTTTCGATTAAAACGGCTGTTTGAATAGTCATATGTAAGCATCCGGCAATACGCGCACCTTTAAGAGGTTGTTGCGGGCCATATTCTTTACGAATTGACATTAATCCTGGCATTTCTGCTTCAGCCAAACGGATTTCTTTGCGGCCCCACTCGGCCAGCGAAATGTCCTTAACTTTGTAAGGTACTGTGGTTTTTGATGTTGTTGACATGTTTTGTTTTTATTAAATACACCGCAAAATTATAAAGTATCACCTATTTATAAAATTTTTTTATTGAATGGCATTTCAATCTTACATTTGCATCGCAGATATAATGCCATTAACTCATCAATGGCTCAATGCTTGTAAATTATAAATCGAATTAAAACTGATAATAATTATGTATCCAGAAATGTTAGTAGCGCCTATGCGCCAACAATTAGAAAGTGTAGGCTTCAAGAGTTTAATGACTCCTTCAGATGTTGAAGCTGAAATGAATAATGCAGAAGGTACCAAACTTTTAGTGTTCAACTCGGTGTGTGGATGTGCCGCAGGTACTGCCCGCCCAGGTGTGATGAAAGCTGTGCAAGAAGCTTCCAAAAAGCCAAATAGCCTTGTTACTGTATTTGCAGGCCAAGAAGCAGATGCTGTGGCAAAGGCACGCGAGTTTACTGCTCCTTTTCCACCATCAAGCCCAAGTATCGCTTTATATAAAAATGGCGAATTGGTTCATTTTATTGAGCGTCACAATATCGAAGGTCGTTCGGCTGAGATGATTGCTGAAAACTTAAAAGCTGCTTTTGACGAGTTCTGCTAAGCAAAAACCTATTTAATGTAAAAGGCTATCCACTTGGATGGCCTTTACTTTTTATTTACAATGTATGTTCTTAGCTATAGCTATAATAGTAACCTTCACATCATTTTTTTAATCCTTTCATTAGCTTCTCATATTGTCAAACTGAAGAGGTAGTTCAAAATCTTGGGTCCTAAGTTTCCCAATAGTTTCTTGCAAATCATCTATTTTTTTGCCAGTCACACGCACTTGGTCGTCCATGATGCTAGCTTGCACCTTAAGGCCTGTCGTTTTAATGTAATTCACCACTTTCTTAGCCACTTCTTTATCCAAACCCTCCTTAACGGGAATATCCAAAAGCATTAATTTGCCACTTGGCCTTGATTCTTTGCTTAAGTCAAGTGAGCGAACATCCAAATGTTGCTTGCTCATTTTGCCCAAAATAATATCTACCATGCTTTGCAATGCCATGTCTTGTGTGGCTTGCAGTTTAATCATTTTGCTTTTTTTGTCTAACTCAATTTCACACTCCGAATCTTTTAAATCATATCGAGTTATCAATTCTTTTTTTGCAGTATTTATGGCATTGTCCAACAATTGGAGGTCTAGTTTGTTTACTATATCAAAACTTGGCATATATGTAAAAGATTATGTTTAAGAATATTTTTAGGATTAATTTATCTAATTTTGGCTACAAAATAAATCGATTATGAAGAAAATAATAATTATAATTTTGAGTTCAGTGTTTCTTTTTTTCGGCTGTGGCGAAAAGGGAGCACCTCCACCTTCTCCTGCACCCGCACCCACAACCCTTACAATTAAAATTAATTATACCTATAAAGGTCAAGCTTTAGTATTGAATGATAAAAGCTATGTAAACAAAGCCTTGGACACTTTTACCATCAGTAACTTTGTTCATTACTTAAGCAATGTAACGGTAACCAATGCCCAAAACGAAAAGTATAATTTAGCTAATTATAACCTAAGTTATGCCGAATACCCAAGCACCAATACCATTGAATTGAAGGGATTGAAGATGGATAATTGGAAAAGCCTGTCATTCCTGTTGGGAGTAGATACAGTGCGCAATCACACAGGTGCCCAAACAGGCGATTTAAGCCCGAGTAAATCCATGTATTGGAACTGGAATACGGGTTATATTTTTGTGAGGTTTAAAGGTAAACTTTCCAATGGAAACAATATTGGTTTGGATGTGGGAGGTGATGATAATTTGGTTGCACAATCTTTTGATTTGAGTAGTTATAATTTGAATAAATCAAATGTAACCATAACCCTTGAAATGGATTTGAATGAAATGTTTGAAAACCCTCAAACCTACGATTTTAAAGTGGACGCCACTTCTATTCACACCAATACGCAGCCCGAAGCAGCTAAGATAAAAGCCAATATGGTAGATATTTGTAAAATTGTTTCTGTTCAATAATCTTATGAAGAGCAAAGTTGTCAAAGCTTCCGTTTTTTTAGCCATTTTATTAATGGTTTCTTGCTCTAAAGATGCCAAGATTGATGGTTCAAACAATACCAATGACGGTTTATATAAGTTCAATTTCCCCGATAAAACTTGGGAGATGTTTCCAGTACCTACTGATAATCCAAGCACTTTGGCGGGTGTTGAATTAGGTAGAAAATTGTTTTACGACCCCATCCTATCAGTGGATAATACTTTGGCTTGTGCCAGTTGTCACAAGGCTCAATATTCTTTTGGAGATAACACAGCATTGAGCAATGGTGTTAGTGGTTTGATTGGCAAGCGCAATGCCATGCCCTTGTTTAACCTAGCCTGGGCGGATGCCACACCTAGCCCACATAAATATACTTGGGATGGAGGTGCAACCTCTATCGAAAGACAAATAATTGCACCTGTTACCTTGCCATTTGAAATGGGATCAAACCTTGATACCGTTGTGGCAAAATTGCAACGTCACCCTGCCTATCCAGCTCTATTTTTTAAAGCCTTTGGCAATTCTGTTATCGATATCAACAATGTTACCTATGCCATTGCACAATTTGAGCGTACTTTAATAAGTTATAATTCTCCTTTCGATCGCATGATGCGCAAAGAAATTCCCATGCCGCAAGAGGTGGCCAATGGCTATGCCCATTTTCAATCGGGTGGGGCAGGGGATTGCGGTCATTGCCATATCAATGGAAACTTGTTTACAGATTATAGTTTTCAAAACAATGGCTTAAGCGAACAACCTGATTCTGGCTTAGCAACTATTACGGGTAAAAGCTATGATATGGGTAAATTTAAAGTGCCATCCTTGCGCAATTTGCTTTTCACTGCACCTTATATGCACGATGGAAGTTTAAAGACATTATTAGATGTCATTGAGTTTTATAATGCCAAAACCCATACCAATGCCACCACTTCTGAGTTTATTACCAAGCATAATCCACTAGGACTGCAACTAACGGCCAAACAGAAAGGGGAGTTATATGCATTTTTGGTATCATTGTCTGATTCTAGTTTTGCCATAGGGAGTTTTTGGTTGGCAGTTCATAGTTGACTGTTCACATTTGGTAGTTGACTGCAATCAATTGCCATTTTCTCCAACTCTAAACACAAATGTCATGGTGAGCTTGTCGAATCCAAACACGGATTATATAATGTTCACCCTTTCGACAGGCTCAGGGTGACGTTTGGAAAGATTCTTCATGCTGATCGGAATCCCTTTGGATCGGGATGAAGCGAAGTATCTTATGAAAGTCCAACTTGAGATTCGAGAATAGTTCCTTCACTTCACTGCGCTTCATTCAGGATAACCGACCGCTGCGTCATGCTGAGTTAGGTGTATTGCAGCGAATAATCTTTTGAGAGCACAATTTGAGGATCGTGAAG
Source organism: Bacteroidota bacterium (assembly GCA_010027395.1). Taxonomy (GTDB): domain Bacteria; phylum Bacteroidota; class Bacteroidia; order UKL13-3; family UKL13-3; genus RGVD01. The sequence goes on along the minus strand of RGVD01000082.1, from coordinate 4,485 downwards.
AGTTCCCTTCACTTCGCTGCATTCTGGTTGACCCATATGCAACTTTGAGCGGAATGCAATGAAATAAAATATCTTTTTTGTTTTGTCTTTTGGAGTTTCAATGGTATCAACGAAAGATTTTTAAATAATTTAATTAGTAATCCCTATCCAATTAATATTTTACTTGTAAAGTTTTGAAACAAAAAAAAGCGGCTGCAAATAGTTGCAGCCGCTTTTTTTTAAAATGGTTAAATTACTTATTCAACGATTAGTCTGCTGCTGGCTTTAGCGCCATTGCTTAATACTACGTTTACAATGTAAATACCTTTGTTTAGGTTACTTAATTCGATATTCTTTTCTGATGCATTTACACCTGAAACATTCATCATTAATTTACCTGTGATATCAAAAATATTGATGTCAGAAATGTTTGCAACTGTTCTATCCATACTAACAGTAATGTTGTTTGAAGCAGGGTTAGGATATACATTCATTTTGTTGTTGTAGTTCAATTCACTTACTGAAGAGTTTTTAGCCACTTTAGTAATGGTGATGGTCCAAGGTGTTTTAGCCAATCTGCCGAAATAGTTGTTGTTAGCTACAACAGACCATTTTAAAGTGGTTGGTTGGTTAAGACCAATATTAAATTGTGTTAAATTGTCAAATAATATTTTTTCAGTAATTACCAATGAATCTTTATCACCCACAGGGATTGTAACTAATGGGTTTGAGAAATCGCCATTTGGCATATCAAACATAAAACTATAATTATTACCAACTCTTGCTGAAGCTTTGGCCCATTTGATAACGATTAATTTAGTTGAATCATCTTTAATACTTACGCTAGCATTGTTTGCTGGCGATAATAAATTGAATTCATTCAATGCTGCATCTCCTTCAAGACCGAAATGTGCAGCTAAACGTGGGCTAAAGAAAGCAGCCAATGAATCGATATACATACGAGCTCTTGCAGCTGACATGTATGGGTTCGTCATTTTTGAATCGTTGCTTGCTTTTCTTCCATCAACTGGAAGTGGTACACCACGATATAATGCAAAAGTTGTACTACCTGCAACGGCAGTATCCCACCATTCCCATGGTGAACCTTCAGCAGGGTAAGCAGTTTCTAAACCAAATAAATTGTTAGTAGAACCTGGTACTTTTAAAGATCTAACACTTGCATAGTCATTGTATCTGTATTTGTTTAAGCTGTTGTTAATACCCATCGCATTGGCTTTAGGAATAACGTCTCCTCCACCTGAAGCGTTTGCAATAACTGTTACATTAGTTGTTGGTACAATAACGTTACCAGTTTTGTATGGAGCAAATGGGTCGCGTGTACAATGTGAAGAAATCATTGGTTTGCTTGATGGTTTCATCCAAGCAGTATCTCCGATGGCACCACCATAGTTAAAAGCAATACTGAAATCAGATGAAACTGAGGGGTTACCTGGTAAGTTAAATGGAGGAATACCACCCAATCCAGTCCAGTCTCCTAATGTATCAGCATTTACCATTGGCGAAAAGTCGCCACGCAAAAATTTAGGATTAGATTCAAGGTCAGCTCTTTGTGAAACTGTAGCCATTGCCATAGCAATGTATCCACCAGTACCTTGACCACCAACGGCAATCTTGGTATCATCAATACCATAAGTGCTTGCATTTTTTCTAAAGAACTGAACAGCTCTTCTTAAATCTTGCAAAGCTCTGTATGTTGCTTTGATTAATTGCTCGGTTGCTTGCTCTTGGATGGTAGTAGCCGGATTCCAGCCTGAACGATAAGTAACTGCAGCAACTACATATCCTCTTTTGGCTAATTTAGTTGCCATTTCAACAATAGCGCTATCTTCTTTAGCTCCCGTGGTTTGTCTGTTTACATAAGCAGGCAAGTAGCTACCTGTGTGTGCCAATAAAATTAGAGGACGGTTTGATGCAGCATCTCCCGTTGGTGTGTAAACATCACATCTTAATTTAGCCATATAGAATGGGCTACCGCTAAGAGAAGGAGGAACTGGTGCAGGTTGACCGTAAAGTAGATTCAAAGCATAGTTTGAATCATACAAAATGTTTGTTTGCTTGTCAACTGATGAGAAAATCTCATCAATGTAGCGCTTCTGTGCATTCGCCCCTGCAATGCTCAGCATTAGCATGGCTGTCAGAAGCATGTTTAGTAGATTTTTTTTCATGGTTTTTTATTTTTGGTTTGGTTTTAATTGTAATGTTAAAAAGCAATTCTAATAAAAAATGAGCATTATCAGAAATTATTTGAAATTTTTAATGTCGAAAAGTACTGAAATGTAAATCATTCTGCCAATGGCAGGTCCCCCAAATACTTGAATTACCTTGTTGTCTAGCAAATTACTTGCACCAATTTTCAGGGTTAACTTATTGTCCATATAGCCTTTGTTAAATTGTGCATCAAACATGCCATAAGAAGGCACATAGCCTGTAAATTGTGGTGAACCTTCAAATAGATATCCTTCTTGCCATTTCCAATTGAAACCATAGCCCCAATTGATTAATTTGAAACTACCTAAGTTGCTAACAATGTCCCTACCATTAATACCTATATTGTACTTGTGTGAAGGGGTATTAAATGCAGGAATCAATGGATCAGTTGAGCCTTGTCTATCAAGATTGTTGTAGGAGTAATTTACTGCAAATCCTAAATATTTTTTGTGGAAATAATTAGCTCCAATGGCGAATCCTTGGGTAGTAACTGCATCTTTAGAATTAGCTGTTACCCTATAGATATTAACTGATTGAATAAACGGGCTTCCCGGAGGCCAATCTATTTTTGCCCCAATTTTATAACCTAAGAAATCGTAGTACCAACTATAGTAATAGCTCAGGTCTATGAATAATTTTTTTGCAACGGTAGTTCTGTATCCTAACTCAATGGTTTGCACCCTTTCAGGTTTCACAGCAGCTATATTAAAGTATTCAAGGTTGTTTTGTCGGCCAGTATTTAGAGCAGTTATCAATGAACTTGTAGTAACCAAACTGTCAAACCCATTAAGGTTCCCTAATAGCGTGGCTCTTCCTACGTTTAAGTTAATGTATTGATCGGTTAGTGTAGGGTTGCGCAAGGCTGTAGAAAGTGAAAATCTGACCACATGTTCTTTTTTTACAAATAAAGCAGTAAGGGCTTGAGAAAATAGGTAATCAAAGTTTTGGTTTTTGTCTATCCTGTTTGTAGCGGTAATTTTTAAAGAAGATTTGTTTTCAAAATTAAATTTATACTCAGCACCTAAGTATCCGCCAAATTCTTTGTTGTATATTCTTTGGTTGTCTAGTGTATCAAGGAAAATAGTTCCTTTAGAGTATGGAGTATATAATCTGAAATTAGCACCTGAATTAAAATCTATACCTCCAATCTTAAATTGATAGCCACCTGCAAAGTGATATAAAGCCGATTGGTCAAAAAAGCGTGAACCACCTTCTCGGTTTGTTCGAGATGTTATATATCTAAAAGCTGAGTCGAATGATAGAGTACCTGGAATTAAAATACCTTTCCCGTTCAATGAAATTCCATTGGCTTTCTCGCGTGCCAAAGAGTGGTATTTTGATAAGGTATCAGATAGCTCTGTTTGCCAATAATTTTCAATATAACCCAACCTTCTACTTGCTGGAATAGTATCTACTTGTAAACCCTTTCCATTTATATTTTGTCCATACCAAGCAGACACAATATTGCCTAGAGTTCCAGTTAAATATCCACGGTATTCATTTCCCCAAAAATAATCACTTTTAACCGAATTTTGCAAAATCAATGCAGTTGAGTAGGCATCATAACTATTACCCGCATCTTCATTTGTTGCATAAACACGTATGAAATATTTTCCCTCTTTACGTAATTCAATTCTGTTTTGATAAAACTGAATGTCTTTTAAACTAAAGCGGTTATCTCCTTGGTAAACGGTGGTTCCATTTGCAAAACTTGAAGCTAAAATAAGTTCATTTTCTTTTTTTAATTTGATATGAACAGCCATGTTTGCTTTAATGTTTCTTGAATTATAGTCAACCAAATTTCTTTCCTCATATCCATTTCGCAGATAGTAACCTTGTCCTACATAAGTAACATTTGATAGCTGGCTATGAAAAATAGAATTTGAATACTCATCACCATATCTGTTTACAGCATCATATCCTCCAAGATTTCTTGCATCCACAGGTGATTGAATAGTAGCATCATAATTTGTAGCTTCCCAGTCGTTGGCTCGCATATAAAACAAGTTTACTTTATACGCTATTTTGTCTTCGCCTTTTTTGTTTTTAAAAACCTGTGCCCACCTTATAGATGTTTCTAGTAAGTTTCTTTCTCCTACCTTCACTTGGGCGCTAAAACCTGGAAATAAAAATGGACTTTTGGTTTGCATGTTTATTACCCCATTAAAGGCATTAGGCCCATAATAGGCACCACTTGCACCCACCACTAAATCCACTTTTTGAATATCCAATTCTGATGAACCCAAGAAGTTACCTAAACTGAAATTTAATCCCGGA
>RGVD01000081.1 GCA_010027395.1 Bacteroidota bacterium | reverse complement strand
TATAAATTGTGCCTTAAAAATCAATTGGAAGATAATCCTGATTTTATGATTGATTTAGGTGATTTTTTAATGTCTGACAAGCTAACCAATGCCTCAAAAATTGTCCCAATAGATACCATTACCTATAGATGTAACTTGCTAAGAACTTATTATGAAAATATAGGGCATTCTGTGCCTTTGTTTATTGCTCTTGGAAATCATGAGGGTGAAGCAGGTTGGCAGTTAAATAATACTGCCAATAATGTGGCAGTTTGGGGCACCTTGGATAGGAAGAAATATTTTATGAACCCTGCTCCAAATGATTTTTATACAGGTGATACCATTAATCATTCCTATGTTGGACAGCGTGAAAATTATTATGCTTGGAAATGGGGTGATGCACTATTTATAGTTCTTGATCCATATTGGTATACCAGTCCAAAGCCCGATTCTTTAAATGGTTGGAGATGGACCTTAGGCAAAACACAATATGATTGGTTGAAGAAAACACTTGAGCAAGACAATTCGAAATTTAAATTTGTTTTTGCGCATCAAATAATCGGAGGGGATCCTGATGGTAGGGGAGGGGTTGAATTTGCTGATTTGTATGAATGGGGTGGAAATAATTTAAATGGGACTAGAGGATTTGAAACGAATAGACCAGGCTGGTATAAACCAATAAAAGATTTACTTACGGAAAATAGAGTAAGTATTTTTTTTCACGGGCATGATCATTTTTTTGGCATGCAACAAAAAAACTGTCTCTATTATCAGGAAATCCCGCAACCAAGTCATCCTAATTTTACCTCCATTGGTCAAGCCATAAAATATGGGTATAAAGAAGGTGTTATTTTACCCGGATCAGGACATATTAGAGTAACTGTTGATGCAAACGGAGCCAAGGTTGACTATGTAAGGGCCTATCTCCCTAAAAATGAAAATGGGTCAAGAAAAAATAAAGATGTGGCTGCAACATATTATATTGCCACAAAGAATTGTTATGATTCATTAATTGCAAGTTCACCTGTTATTTGGAATTCTAATTATGTCGATGAATTAATTTATCCGAATCCATTTGCTGAAGAAACTAAGATTGAATTGAACCTTCTTAGTTCAGATATTCTAAGACTTCATATATATAATCAAAATGGACAACTGGTGAGAATACTCTTGAATAATTACAAAATTCAACAAGGAAAATTTCAAATTATTTGGGATGGAAAAGATGACCTTGGAAATATGTTAAATTCAGGCGTATATTTGTACGAATTATTGGGAGAGAATGGCTTGAAAGTATCCCACAAAATTTTACTTAATAGATAATTATTATATGAAAAAGTTTTTCTTGTTTATTTATATGATTGCTATTGTTGGTATGACAATGGCACATGATGCACATTATGATAGATTAATTCTAAGGGATTGGTATTTGCCTAAGGAGCACAAAAATATTAAAGGCTCATTCTACCTTTATAAAGATAATAAGGTATTTATTGAAGATATGAATGCTAAGATTTTATCAATTCCATTTTCAAGTTTATGTGATGTTGATAGAAGTTATGTTATTGATAAGTACCAAAAAATTGTAAAAATAAATTCACCGATAAACGAATCTGATTCATCATTAAATGGAAGATTTATTTTTGCAATAATTTTGTTGTTATGCTTATCATTTTTATTGTTTTCAAAGGCAAATCATTCTCAAAAAAAATTCTTATTCCCAGTTTTGGTTGCTGGTATCATTAGCACTTTATATGCATTTACGCAAAAAATGATGAAAACGACAACAGATCCAAACTTTATCAATTCAGCCTTTGCGCCATTTAAGCCAGATGTAAATACCAGATGGGATAACAATTATTTTTATGTTGAATCGAAAGGTATTCCGCAACATTTAATGATGGCTGGAATTACAGGTTGGCAACAGCAATTTCCTATACCGCAATGTTATATTGGAAACAATGCTTGGAGTATTCCATTGAATCCTATAAAGGCTAATAATCCTGTTCCTGTAAACCAACAACATTTTTTGAGAGGTGCCATCGCTATTGCTTCGAATGGTATAGCCATTTTTAATCCTTATACCAATACTGGAGTTGATGCTTTATTGGATGGTCAACTGGATAATTTTGGAGGACATTGCGGAAGAGCAGATGATTATCATTACCACACTGCTCCTGTTTTTTTGGATGATAAAACAGCAGATGTTTTGCCGATTGCCTTTGCACTTGATGGTTATGCTGTATACGCATCATTGGAACCTGATGGATCTCCCATGTTGCCATTAGATGCTAATCATGGGCACGATGGAAGTGATGGAATATATCATTATCATGGAACAAAAACAGCACCATATATGATTGGAAATATGGTTGGTAAAGTTACCGAGGATTCTACCTTGCAAATTATTCCACAAGCATCTGCCAAGCCTGTTCGTCCTTCAGGTACACCTCTCAAAGGTGCTGTGATTAATAGCTGTATTCCAAACTCATTAGGAAATGGATATACTTTAAAATATGCCCTCAATGGTGCCACAGACTCCGTTGAGTACAGTTGGACTCCAGCAGGTACTTATACTTTTAATTATTATGTTTCAGGAGTTAAAACCACTTCAAATTATAAGGGAACAGCAATATGCACTGTTCCGAGTACAAGCTCAATAAATCAAACTCTAAATAATGAAAAGTTTGTTCGTATCTATCCCAATCCATCATCATCTATTTTGAATATTCAACTTGAATTGAACGGTATAAATGATGAACTAAAACAAATCAACTTGTATAGCTTGAAAGGTGAAAAAGTGTATTCTTCCAATAAATATGAGCGACAAATTGATGTAAAGTCATTGCCCTCAGGAATATATTTAGTTAATATTTGTTTTGATACTTTTCATATTACCAAGAAAATAATTATTGACTAATGCTTAAAATAAATGTATTCCTTTTTGCTCTACTTCTTACTAGTTTTTGCTACTCTCAGCAAGTAATTCAATCAATGAAACGCTTGCCTGACTCAGGCCAAAAATTGAGTTATACCAATACGTATGGAGAAGATAATGATTACAATATTAATTCTCCATTTTATATCAACAACAATGATGGAACCATAACAGATACCATTACAGGATTGATGTGGCAAAAAACAGATGGTGGTGAAATAACTTTTGAAAATGCAATTACCTATACAGATACCTTAACTCTTGGTGGTTTCAATAATTGGCGTTTACCAAATGCCCATGAAGCATTTAGTATATTGAATTTGCAAAATAATAATCCCGCTTTGGATGTTTCTTTTTTCACCAAAACACCCGCAGAATATTGGTGGACATCAAATAGGCAAATAAATGATAGTACAAAAATTTGGGTTACCAATGCAGGTGGAGGTATTGGAAACCATCCCAAATCAGAAACTATCAGTGCTGGAGGTACAAAGAAAGTTCATGTACGCGCAGTTAGAGATATTATTGCTCCTCCCGTTTTAACAACTGTATATTCTGATAATTTAGATGGAACCATTACTGATAATAGGACTAATTTAGTTTGGCAGAAGATTCCAAATTCAAATCCTATGACGTGGGAGGCTGCTTTACAATATGCTGAGAATTTAACACTAGGAAACGATAGTAATTGGAGATTGCCCAACATTAAAGAATTACAATCTTTAAATGATGAATCATATGTGAACCCAAGTGTTAATCCTTCATTTTTCAATAATATGGGTGTTCGGAAATATTGGTCATCCACCACTCAGCAAAACCAAGCGGCTAATGCTTGGTATTGGAATACACAGTATGGAATTACAACCTATGATGCTAAATCAAACAATAACTTCGTTCTATGCGTAAGAACAAACAAAGCTAGTATGGCAAGTTCAATTGAAAGTTTTTCAATGCAAGAAAATAAAGCTAAGGTATTTCCCAATCCATTTGTGGATAGAATTGAAATAACTGGTTTTGATAATAATTCAGTTTTTTGTTTGCTTGATGCTGCTGGTAAAATTATTTTTGAAGGAAAAGACATTTTTAGTCAGAGTTTTGCCTTCTTAAATAGGGGAGTATATTTTATATTTATTACGAATTCTGGTTTTAAACCAATCAAGCTAATTAAAAATTGATAACTGAATTTGTCAAATATTTATTCCTTGGATTTACCCACGTAATCCCATTGGGTTACGACCATATATTATTTATTATTAGCTTATATTTATTAGATTCAAAGATTAAATCTACCATCACACAATGTAGCATCTTTACCTTGGCTCATAGCATTAGTTTAGGACTCACTACCTATGGATTAATTGTCCCTAAAAGTAATTTGGTTGAGTCCATTATTGCTTTATCAATTGTTTATACTGCTATTGAGAATATTGTAAAAACCAAATTAAGCAAATGGCGATTGATAATCATATTTTTTTTTGGTTTAATTCATGGGATGGGATTTGCAAGTGCGCTGAAAGATGCTGGAATAACTCAAAATTATTTTATTCAAAGCCTTTTGGGATTTAATCTAGGGGTTGAAATGGGACAAATATTAGTAATACTAATTACCTACTTAGTGCTTGTTAGAAGCTTTGCTTACAAGGCAAGCTATCAAGAAAAAATTGTATATCCAATTTCGAGTATTATAGCTTGTTTCGGATTATTTTGGGCAATAATTAGGTTTATGGCTTAAAATGCATTTTTAATAAAATATATCAATAAGTGCCTTTTCCTTGGCTTCAATTTTAAAGTTACGTAATCAAGAATTAAGGCTAAATTTATTTAACCGAATTCTCCTTTGGTCCTCTGAGATGTATTACCAATCCGTTTAGGAAATTTCTTAAAATTTGATCTCCACATGGTTTATAATTAGGGTGGTCTTCTTTCCTAAAGAATGCTCCTAATTCACTTTCTGTAATTTTAAAATCTACTAATTTTAAAATCTCAATGATGTCTGTATTTTTCAGTTGAAGAGCTACTCTTAACTTTTTTAGTATGTCGTTATTGCTCATTTTAATATTTATTCTTCAAAGAAAAATTTAGAGCATAATGCAGAACCATCTTCAAGTAATGTGGATATAAAATACACCCCAGAAACAAAATTGTTTAATTCAAGTCCTAAGTTGTTTTCTGAACTATTTACATCCTTTTGAAGAAGCATTTTTCCTTCAATATTATAGACTTTAACAATAGTAATTTTTTGGTTTTCTACTTGTAAAAATAATTTTCCACTACATGGATTAGGGTAAATTAACATCTCTTTTCTGAAGCTCAACTCTTCTGTGTTTGTTGCAAACGGTCCGGAATAGTAAAATGTAGATTTAAGATTACTAACCCAATTACCTGAAGTAAATTTTTGACTTACAGACCCTGTAACTTTGTGTTTAAATCTACTACTAGCATTATATCCCCATATCTCTGAGATGGCATATGAATTATCATAACTAAAACTTGTTTTATCTGTATTTTCCCATTGTCCACTTGTTTTGTTCCAAGCATATTTAATATTCATATACATATTTGCATCATTATCATAATTATATTCCCACTTAAATGTATTTTCCATTTGATTGTTGTTTGGATTCCATGTGTATTGATATTCTATCGTATTTAGATTTTGAGAATCAAATATGAAGTTATGCTCTCCATATTTATCCCATATATTTGTTGTTGTATTCCACAGGAATTGGCTATTTACAATTAGATTATTATTCTTATCATATTTATAATCTTCCTTAAAATAGTTTTCCCATTGCTTTGAGTTCGTGTTCCATTTGTATTCCATCTTTTGGCTATTTCTTGATATACTATCATAAATGAATTCATCTTTGTAATAGTTTTCCCATTGATTGGTTGTTAGATTCCAATTGTATCTAATTTGAACGGAGTTGTTGTTTTTATCATCGTAACTATATAAATATTTTGAATTGTTTATCCAATTATTACTAGTTTTGTAGTATTGTAGAAAGATTGCCAATGTTATGTTTCCCTTATTATCATAATTATATTTCTGTTTGTAATAAGGTTGGTAGCTATTTATGATAGTATCATATTTCTCGTAAAAAATGCTATCCCCTTTCAGACGGGCTTGCTGCTTATTTAACTTGTTTTGAGATTGGCTTCTACAATAAAAGCCAAATAACAAAATAATTGATAATAATGCAAAATGGGTTTTTGTTATTTTCATAATATTTAACTTTAGTATCAAAATTAATTAAAATCAGTCACAGTTCAACCTAATTAAAAATTCTGTATGCACATTCTCTAATTTAAGATTACTAATTTAGTCTTAGCCAATCAGCAATGTCAATGCTTAGATAGTCAGGGATATTTCCTTTTTTGTAATATTCATAATACTCTGAAGGGTTTTCTCCTTCCATCATAATATGGTTTAGTTTTGGATAGAATAGAAAAGAAACGTCTTTAATTCGTTTTAATTTCTTTTGCCAAAGCTCATAATTTTTTATTCCAGTTTGATAATCTCTGCCAAAATTTACAATTAAAACAGGTTTATTTAATTGTTTAGTTGTTGCAACGTGATCGAAATTATTCATCCAAATCCAATATTCAGGACTAACCATAAAGGGCATTGAGTCTTTCGGAGTATTCTCATCAAATTTCGCATTCAATGCAAATTTTGCATGGCGAGTTTGTTCATTATACATGGTTGCTTTCTCTGGAGTTATAACCTTTAAATAGTTATATTGTTCAATCATGTTAGCAAGTGTATTCATAGAATGTGTACCAAGCATTATTACACCTTTAATGTCATTTGAATTTTTTGCGATATATGAGGCTATTAGTCCACCTTGACCATGGCCCAATAAATAGATTTGATTTGTATCTATGTCCAACCTAGTTTTCATTTGGTCTATAATTTTATTTATATCAAAAATATATTCCTCCTCTGGTGTGAATCGCTTTTTAAGGTTGTAAAAACTCATTAAGCTTAAATTATGATCTACAGATCGTTTGTCGTATCTTAAAACTGAAAACCCTTGCTGAGTTAACATATATGCCAAATCTTTATATGGTTTGTTAGGTTCATAGTCAAAGTCCCTGTCGGTAGGACCGCTTTCTCCAATAATGATTACCAATGGTGATTTTGATAACGATTTAGGTATAGTTAAACATGCATTAAGTGCTAGACTATCAAATCCTACTTTTAGCTTTATTTCTTTAATTTTATTAATATCAAAATGTGGTGGAGGAGTATAAATTTTATTGGTTGACATAAAACCGATATTGGTAATTTTATTACGCATATCGGTATATATATTTAAAATATAAGGTAGATATTGAAGTTTTAGCTCAATTTGATAATACTGGTATATTCCATAATTGCTCGAGTCTATTTCATATGTTATATACCTATGAGAAACATATTGCCCGTATTTACCAGTAACTTCTGTCCAAACATGAATGATGGAGGAGATATCCTTTATGTATGTTTTATAATCTGGGTGGCATTTGTCAAACACTTTTTCAAAGCTACTGTCCTTTAAGTTTTTTATAACCCCATCAACGAATTCAAAATTTTGAGATGATAGTGATAAACTAAAAAATAAGACAATTAAAAGTAATTTGGCTTTGATAAATTTCATGCAGTAAATATAATGTCCTGCTGAAATTAATTGCTTAATAAAATCTTAAAGTGTGTTGTTCAGTAAATCTAAGGATACAGCTCTGCGGTATAGTTTGTTATTAAATGCATCATTTTTAATAATTTCTGCATGCTTTATGTGATGCAAATCACTGCCTACAAAATTTATTAATTTATTTTCAATTAGGTATTCAACTGCCTTCTCAACTTGTTTAGAATAATACCCTACCATAGATAGAATATTTGCTTGAAGCAATATGCCCCTATCAGCTATTTCTTCAAAATCCTTTTTCTTCGTACTATAGTAAAGATATCTTTCGGGGTGCGCTAGTACTGGCTTATAGCCGGCCATAAACAAATCAAATGTTACTTTTTTGAAATTTCGAGGCTCCGTCATAAATGGAAGCTCAATTAATATATACTTATTAGTTCCCCCAAATGTTAGAAGGCTTTCATTATTTTTAATTTTGTCTTCTAAGCCTTCATCTACCATATATTCAGCTGCAGCTTCAAATTGAATTTGAATATTTCTATCTGCCAAACCTTGCCGTATTTCTTCTACTTTTGGTAATACATTTTCAGGCCCGTTTTTGTAATAATCACTCATCACATGAGGTGTGGTAATTACCTTTTCATAGCCCATTTCTGAGTAAACTTTTAGCACATCTAAAGTATGCTCAAGGCTTTGTGAACCATCATCTACCCCATGAATAAGGTGCGAATGAAATTCAACCTTGATGGGGTTTATGAATGGATCAGACATTCTTATGTCTGACCCATCCTTTTTATTAAATATGTTTGATAAAAAGCTCAATTTAAATTTGCTCCAAATATCCTTTAAGTTCCATAATATTTGGAACATTTAATGAATCAACTTTACGATAATCTGCAACGTAAATACTTAACCAATCAAGACGATGAATTACTTCATAAACACTAGTTAAATCAAATTCACTAATAGACATGTTAATTACCTTATGGTTTTCAACCTGAAGTAAGTTAGATAAAAACTCAAAACGTGCACTTGTTCTTTCATTCTTTCCTGAATCAAGGCAGAAATAAATAGAAGGAAGAACACCATAATAGCTTTCAATTACATTGTGATTTGCTTCAGGTAATACGTGAGTAAAACACTCATGCTTTGCATTTTCTTGAATTTGTTGAGCAAATCGAATTCCTACTGCCTCAAAATAACCATCTGTGATTACAATAAATTTATTGTTAATTTTAGATTTGATGCTTTCAAACATTTTTGTTGCATCATTCTCATATGGAGTTGTATCGGCAACGTTAGCAATAATATCTTTAAGTTCTGCTGTGATATCTTTTTTGATGAATTCCGCAAAAATCAAATTCATATAGGTTAAAGAAAAACCTAATGCCATTCTAGGCTGAAATCCACCTTCTAAATGATAGGTTTTAATATTATTTTCTTCGGCTAAGGCACCAAGTTTACCAACACCAGTGAGGATAATCATATCACACCCACGTTCTTTTACGTGACCAAACATAGTTAAGGTTTCTTCAGTATTTCCGCTATAAGAACCTAAAATAACAAGTGTATTTTTGTTAACATAGCCAGGCAAAGTATAATCTGCGATACATTCTATTGGCACTGGAAAAGAGTCGGTAAATATGTTCTTAACCAATCTTCCTCCAATACCGCTTCCTCCCAAACCACCAATCATTACACTAGTATATTTACTAATATTCATACCATGAAAAGTATAGTTTGATAGTGCATAATTAATTTGATAACTAAATTTTTTGAGTGCTTCGTGTTGAGGATTCATCTTTTTTTATTTTTCAATTTTTATTTTATAATATTCATTAAGTAGCTGCCATAGCCACTTTTCAGCAACTTTTGGGCTTCTCTTTTTAGCTCTTCTTTTCCTATAAAGCCCATACGGTAGGCCACTTCTTCAATGCAGCCTATTTTGAGACCTTGTCGCTCTTCAACTACCTGAACAAATTGTCCGGCTTGCATGAGTGAGTTGAACGTTCCTGTATCAAGCCAAGCTGTTCCTCTTTGTAATACACCCACTTTTAATTTGCCTCGCTCCAAATATACACGATTAATATCGGTAATTTCTAACTCACCTCTTGGGGATGGTTTAATATTCTTTGCAATATGCACCACTTCGTTATCATAAAAATACAAACCTGGGACAGCATAATTTGATTTAGGCTGCTCTGGTTTTTCTTCAATGCTAAGTGCATTCATATCATTATCAAATTCTACAACACCATATCTTTCAGGGTCACTAACATGATAAGCAAATACAACCCCACCATCGGGATTATTATTTGATTGGAGCAAGGTGCTGAGTCCAGAACTAAAGAAAATATTATCACCTAAAACTAAGGCAACCTTATCATTTCCGATAAATTTTTCACCTATAATAAAAGCTTGAGCCAATCCATCAGGACTAGGCTGTTCGGCATATTCAAATCTGCATCCAATTTGAGAACCATCTCCCAATAATTTTTTAAAACCAGGTAAATCATGCGGAGTGATAATAAATCATCGGTTTGTCATAAACGGGCATTAATTGTTTGCTTACAGCTAGTGTAAGTGGGTGTAGGCGTGTGCCACTTCCTCCTGCTAATATGATTCCTTTCATTTCGTTTTATAATTAACGTTTGGCGTATAATGCATCATAGTAGTTTTGATAACTACCACTTGTAACCTCATTCATCCATGCCTCATTTGAAATATACCAATTTATGGTTTTCTCAATACCCTCTTCAAATTGAAGTGATGGTTCCCATCCCAATTCTTTCATTATTTTATGGGCATCAATTGCATACCTTAAGTCATGCCCTGCTCTATCTGTAACATAAGTAATTAGCTTTTCAGATTCACCATCAATTCTGCCAAGCTTCTTGTCCATAGCCTTACAAATTACTTTAATCAAATCAATATTGGTCCATTCGTTAAATCCACCAATATTGTATGTTTCACCAATTCTTCCTTTATGAAAAACGTCATCTATGGCTCTAGCGTGATCAACAACATACAACCAATCTCTAACGTTTTCACCTTTTCCATATACTGGGAGTGGTTTATTGTTTCGTATGTTGTTTATAAAAAGAGGAACTAGTTTTTCAGGAAATTGATTTGGTCCATAATTATTTGAGCAATTAGATAAAACAACCCGTAGATTATAAGTATTATGGTAGGCTCTCACAAAATGGTCGCTGCTGGCCTTGCTTGCACTATAAGGACTTTGTGGGTCGTATGCCGTGGTTTCTAAAAAAAAGCCCCCATCGTGCAAACTTCCATATACCTCGTCTGTAGAAACGTGATAAAATATATTTTCGCTCAAATTATTCTTCCATAAATTCTTAGCCGCATTTAACAAATTTACAGTTCCAACAACATTTGTCATCACAAAATCAAT
>RGVD01000009.1 GCA_010027395.1 Bacteroidota bacterium | reverse complement strand
AGGCAAGATAACCTTATCTGTTAATTTTGATTCATTGGCTCAAATTGCGGGGCTTTTCATTAGTCCAGGAGAGATTCAATATACACCTGCAGAATATGTTAATGCTGAATTATTTACCGAACTACGCATTGAATACGGGGGCAAAGACTTTAAAAATTCAGGACGATTAAGTATTCCCAAATCAAAGACACCAATGCCTGTTGTTATTATCGTTCCGGGTTCTGGTGGTATTGACAAAGACTGTTCAATTGGTCCAAATAAAATATACAAAGACCTTGCTTGGGGACTCGCATCCAAGGGCATTGCAGCTTTTAGATATGATAAAAAAACTCATCAGTATTTAAACAAATTGCTCGAGGATGATTCTTTGGGCAAAGAACCCTTTACTGTAGAAAACGAATACTTACAAGACCTTGAAGAAATCATAACTGCCATTGCTGCCCGTAAAGAAATCAACCCACATCAAATCTATATCATAGGGCATAGTCAAGGCGGTTATTTGATTCCTATGTTCAATAAAAAATTTAAAAACATTGCAGGTTTTATCTCCATGGCAGGAACGCTAAGAGAAATTCCAAGCCTTGCCATTGAACAAATTGAAGCAATGGCTGAATTAAAAGAGAAAATGCAAAATTCAACCCGAGCTCGTATTCCTACTATGACTTCAAATGCCCAAGTCATGGGGCCTTATACGCTTGATTATTGGAAATATTTGGCTTCTTATCACCCAGAGGAATTAGCTCTTAATAAAAGCAAACCTTTGTATGTGCTGCAAGGCGAAAGGGATTACCAAGTAAAAATGATTGATTTTGATATTTGGAAAAAGACCATGAAAGATAAAAAGCAAGTATCATTTAAATCTTACCCATTCTTAAACCATTTGTTTATTGAAGGCAAAGGTCCATCCATGCCTAAGGAATACACCCAAGCAGGCAATATGTCTGAAGAGGTGGTAAATGATATTGTGAGTTGGTTAAAAGCACAGTCAGAAATAAAATAGAAAGACAAATGAATACGCTAAAAACTATTCTCGGACTTGTTATATTATTTGGACTTTTTTTTGCATGCAAAAAAGAAATTAACCCAGATGGTTGTCATGCCTCAATTTATAAGTACTTTAAACTTGATCCTGAATACAGCCAAAATATACCCTATAATGGCAAAGACACCTTGAATTTTATAGATACAGCAGGAAATACTTTAACCTTTATTGGACAAGGGATTGATAGTAATTTTGTATCAATTGCAAAGTACAATAGTGGTCCTGCCTGTCCTCCAGATTTTGACAATTATCAATACCATCAATATTTGTTTAAGGAAATTGATAATAAAGATAGCATGAAAGTTATACATTACGCGAATAAAACTGGTTATGTGGTTTCTGGTTATGAGGTATATTTCAATACTTGTGTTTTTTCTTTTGCTGATCCAGATGTAGCGAATGCCAATTCAAATTTCATTTATAAGCAAAGAATTTTTAATGGAAAGTTGTATTCTGATGTTCATTTTACATACACTACAGATAGAAAAGATACAATGTTTTACAAGAAAGAATATGGTTTTTTATGTTTTAAAATAGGAAAACAAAGTTGGATATTAAACAAATAAGTTCACATGCTGGTGCGAGCGTCCGCTCGTACCATTCTATATTTAAGCACAGCATATCTTGTGAGAAAAAGTAATAGAAGTTTGCAACTTATAAGGCATCCAAACCATAAATCTACAACCCAACCATCATCAATTTTACTTTTAGAACAGCAGCCACGGAAATGCCATCTGTCACTTCGCCTCTTTTTACCATTTGGTATAGCTCTTCAAAAGGAATTTTCTTAATGATTAGTTGCTCGGTTTCTTCAGGCTCAGATTCGGTATGTTCTAAATCCCTCGCCACATATACCAGAGAGTGCTCATCAGTAGTGGAATTGCTTAGGTGCATTTCCATAATTTTTTCCCACTTATGCGCTATCAAGCCACACTCTTCTAATAATTCTCGTTTGGCGGAATCAAGAGGGTCAACCCCAATTTTTCCGCCACCTTCGGGTATTTCCCAACTGTATTGATTCAAGGCATAACGGTATTGCCCTACAATCCAAGTATTGTTTTCACTATCCAATGGAATAACACCAATAGCAAGGTTTTTAAAATGCACCACACCATATATGCCAGGCTTTCCGCTAGGGTTTAATACTTCATTGTGTTGCACCTTAATCCAAGGGTTTTCATAGCCTATGCTGGTGTTTAAGGTTTGCCAAGGGTTTGATTCTTCGTTTTGCATAGAGCGAGTGGTATTAATCTTTGCGCTTCAGTTTCTTTTTTTGTTTTAAGCTCATCGAGTTGATGCGCTTGTAGTAGCCAGTTTTGCTGGCTTTAACCCATATCGTAAGCTTTTTACCTTTGTTTACTTGCTGCTTTCTAAGCTTGTTCCAACTCTTTATGTCAGCAGCCGAAACATCAAACCAATCGGCAATGTCTGCAAGGTTATCCCCTTTTTTAACAGTATAAAAAACACGTTTTTTATCAAAGCTATTTTCTTTTTCAGCTTGTCTTTGTTTGATTTTCC
Organism: Bacteroidota bacterium; assembly: GCA_010027395.1. Lineage (GTDB taxonomy): Bacteria > Bacteroidota > Bacteroidia > UKL13-3 > UKL13-3 > RGVD01. Next base: position 22,788 of record RGVD01000009.1, on the reverse strand, counting down.
TGCTTGCTTTTTCCTCTTCTATCAAGGCAGAGTCAGCTTCGTTTTCGGGTATTTTGCGTATTTCAACAGGAGTAAATTCAGTAGGATTGATGTTGCGATAAACGGTGTCGTTTAGCAAGTAAAACATTTTGCCTTTGCTCTTAGGCAATTTGATAACATAGCCATCCAAATTGAATGGAATAACATCTTTCTTAAACTCAGGATTCAGTTTTCTTAAATCTTCAATGGATACACCCAAAGTGGAGCTAATTTGCTGAAAGGATAGCCATTTGTTCACCACCACCGTATCTATATCCTCATAAATATCAGGTAAAACACTTTTGATGCCATGTTCCTTGTAATAATTCATTACATACACTGCTGCCACATAGCGAGGATACAAGTCGCGGCAAGTGGTAGGAAGGTAATTGTAAACATCCCAGAAGTATAAGCTATTTCCTGCCATTCTGATACATTTATTTAAGGTTACAGGCGAGCAACCATAGGCTGCAATGGCCAAAGGCCAACTTTTGTAAATACTAAATAAATCACGAAAATGAGATGCTGATATTTGGGTTGATTTAATAGGGTCTCTGCGTTCATCAATATAGGTTGTCACTTTCAACTTATACATTTTCGACACATTGTAAGCCATCATCCAAATGCCGCTATTACCACTGGCATTATTGGCTTGAGGCTGTAAATCCGAAGCTACAACGGCTAGGTATTTTAAATCAGCAGGAACAGATCTTAGCTTAAAAGTACGTTCAATCATAGGGAAGTAATACTTACTAGCGCCAATAATTTCGCGGGTTTTATCAGGATTAGAAAGGTATTCTTCAATAAATTTTTTCACCTCGGGGTGATAAACCAACTCAAGTTGAGGCTTCAAAGCAGCCAACCTGGTTTGTATAAGTTCATCAGTCAGTTTTTGTGCAAAAACTGATAATGATGATGAAAAACTAATGAATAAAATGACAAAAAATCCTCTCAAAAATCTCATAAAGCAATGCTACGGCTAAAAATGTTGCCGAAAAGAAAAAGTAATTAAGAAATACACACTAAAAGCTACTCGCTTCCGAAATTTTTTACAAATGCCAAAAGCCTTGACTCGTCAAATGATTTAGCCATAAACTGCAATCCAATAGGCATCTTGTTATTATCAACTCCATTAGGAATAGAAATGGCCGCACAGCCAGCAATATTGGCGTGTACAGTGAAGATATCTGCTAAGTACATTGCCAAAGGATCATCCGATTTTTCACCAATTTTAAATGCAGTTGTAGGTGATGTTGGCGACATGATAAAATCATATTGAGAAAAAATTTCATCTGTTTTTTGCTTCACTAGGTTTCTTACTTTTTGGGCCTTGGTGTAATAGGCATCGTAGTATCCTGCGCTTAGCACAAAGGTGCCTAACATGATTCTACGTTTTACTTCTGGACCAAATCCTTCGGAGCGTGATTTACGAATGGTGCTCTCAAAATCATGGGCATTGCTGCTTCTAAATCCATAATGCATACCTGCAAAGCGAGCCAAATTGGATGAAGCTTCGGCAGTTGTGAGGGTATAATAGATAGGAATCAATTTATCCAGCATATCGAAACTAACTGGCTCAACGGTGTGCCCTTGTGCACGCAATTGTTGGATAGATTTTTCAATGTTGGTTTTTACTTCAGGTTGAACTCCATTCATTTCGATGGTTTCTTTGATGTAAGCAATTTTAAGTTTTTGACCGCTAACACTAGCTTGGCTATAAGCATCAACTGACTTATCAGAAGATGTGGCATCGTATTCATCAGCCCCAGAAATCACTTCAAGCAATATTTGTGCATCGTCCACACTTTTGGTTAATGGTCCAATGATATCAAATGATGAAGCATAGGCTATTAAACCCCATCTTGAAATGCGGCCGTAAGTTGGCTTTAATCCATAAACCCCGCAGAAACCTGCAGGTTGTCTTACGCTTCCTCCGGTATCGCTTCCAAGAGCAGCTAGGCATAAATCGGCTTGCACTGCTACAGCGCATCCTCCTGAGCTTCCGCCTGAAACTTTAGTATTATCTGCATCATTTAAAACAGTGCCAAAGGCAGAATTTTCGTTGGAAGCACCCATGGCAAATTCATCACAGTTGAGTCGACCAATGATGATGGCATCTTCAGCCAAGAGTCTTTCAACGGCTGTGGCAGAATAGATGGAAGTAAATCCCTCAAGAATTTTCGAGGAGGCAGAAACTTTATGGCCTTTGTAGCAAAGATTGTCTTTGAGTCCAATGACCATACCAGCCAATTTTCCAGCTTTTCCCTCTTTTATCTTTTGTTGAATGCCGATGGCAGCGCTTTTAGCATCCTCTGTAAATACCTCTAAAAAGGCATTGAGGTGCTTTTTATCTTCAATGTTTTTTAAGTAATATTCAACTAATTGAGGTAAGCTTATTTTGTCAGATATAATATCTGATTGTATATTTTGTAAGTGGGTGTATCTTTCCAATTGAATGAATGTTTTTGCTTGTTAAAATAAAAAATGTCATTCCGAAAGTGCAAAACTAGTAGCAGGGCAACGTAGTCTTAACGCCAACGGCATGACATTTATTTAATACAGTTTTTAAAGCTATTCTGCTTTTTTCTCTTTTTCTTTGTCTTTCATGCCATCTTCTATTTGTTGTTTAACATTGCTTTTGGCATCGTTAAACTCACGCACTCCTTGACCAATACCACGAAGTAATTCAGGAATTTTTTTACCTCCGAATAATAGAAGAATAACCAATAGAATTACAATTAATTCGCTTCCGCCTAATCCAAACATAATTTTTTAAGTTTAAGAGGCAAATGTAAATTATATTTTCATTTTTTTTATGATGATGTTTTCCCATGCTTTTAAAAAAAAATTGCAAAACCTTTTCAATATTAAAAAGTATTTAATTTCATTTGCCTAAAAGGAAAGAATATGCTTGTAAGAACTTTTGGAAGTGCGGTGTATGGGGTAAATGCTATTAATGTAACCATTGAAGTAAATGTAGCTGAAGGAAATGGTGTGGGCTATTTTCTAGTTGGCTTGCCCGATAATGCAGTGAAAGAAAGTCAGCACCGAATAGAAACTGCATTAAAGAACAATCATTACCGTATACCTCGCCAAAAGATAGTGGTGAATATGGCTCCAGCTGATATTCGCAAAGAAGGATCAGCTTATGATTTGCCTATTGCCATTGGCTATTTAGCAGCAAGCGGACAGCTGAATGGAGATGATGTTGAAAAATATATTATCATGGGGGAGTTGAGTTTAGATGGTTATTTAAAACCCATCAAAGGGGCTTTGCCCATAGCGGTGCAAGCTCGAAAAGAGGGTTTCAAAGGTTTTATTTTGCCTAAAGAAAATGCGAGAGAAGCGGCTATTGTTAACAACCTAAATGTATATGGAGCAACTCACATTAGAGAGGTAATTGAGTTTTTCAATGGAGATGAAAGTCACCTTGAAAAATTTGAAATAGATACCAGGGCTGAGTTCAATAATAACATTCAGAATTTAGATAATGATTTTGCGGATGTTAAAGGTCAAGAAAATATTAAACGCTCTCTTGAAATAGCTGCAGCTGGTGGGCATAATGCTATTTTAATCGGCCCACCGGGTTCAGGAAAAACCATGTTGGCCAAAAGAATACCAAGTATCTTACCTCCATTAACACTGCATGAAGCTCTAGAAACTACTAAGATTCATTCAGTTGCTGGCAGGTTAATAAAAAACTCTTCATTGGTTTATAACAGGCCCTTTCGTGCGCCACATCATACTATTTCAGATATTGCTTTGGTAGGAGGGGGGAACAATCCTCAACCCGGAGAAATATCATTGGCTCATAATGGGGTTTTATTTTTGGATGAATTGCCTGAATTTAAAAGAACAGTGCTCGAAGTGATGCGTCAGCCGCTTGAGGAAAGAAGAGTGACCATTTCAAGAGCCAAGTTTTCGATTGAGTACCCCACAAGTTTTATGCTTATTGCAGCTATGAATCCTTGTCCATGTGGTTATTATAACCACCCAGAGAAAGAGTGTGTTTGTGCACCCGGAACAGTTCAAAAGTACTTAAACAAGGTTTCAGGTCCTTTGCTAGATAGGATTGACATACATGTGGAAGTTACACCTGTAAACTTCGATCAATTATCAGATACCCGCAAAGCCGAACCTAGCAGTCTCATTCGAGATAGGGTGATGAAAGCAAGAGAAATTCAAAGCAAAAGATTTGAAAATAACCCTGAGATATATTGCAATGCACAGATGAGTAGCACCCAAGTGCGTGAAATGTGTCAAATAAATGCGGTTTCACAAAACCTATTAAAAACAGCCATGAACAAGCTTCAGTTGTCAGCAAGAGCTTATGACAGAATATTGAAAGTGGCACGTACTATTGCTGATTTAGCCGCAACTGAAGAAATTAAAGTGGAGCATTTAGCAGAGGCCATTCAATATCGTAGTTTGGATAGAGAAACGTGGGCTGGCTAGCTTGATTATCAGGGCCTGTTGTTTGCATTGATAACAATCAATATTGGACTAATGACTTATTAATACAGGCCTGTGTGAAAAAACTAGTATACACATGTGCATTTTTATAAAATTTGTTTAGGTTTGCCTCACTATACAAAAAAATCATACACACACTATGTCTCAAAAAGATAATGTAATTAAACATGGCTCAGAAAACCCTTTCGAGTCGATGAAAAAAAGATTTGATGTTGCAGCAAAAATCATTGGCTTAGACGAAAGCGATTACAATGTATTAATAGCTCCACAAAAAGCCGTGATAGTAAACATACCTGTTACTATGGATGATGGCAAGGTTAAAGTTTTTGAAGGTTTCCGAGTTGTTCACAATGCAAACTTAGGTCCTTCAAAAGGTGGTATACGTTATAGCATGGATGTACATTTGGATGAGGTGAAAGCCTTAGCAGCATGGATGACATGGAAATGTGCCGTTGTTGGTATTCCTTATGGAGGTGGTAAAGGTGGTATCAAATGTGATCCACGTAGCATGAGCAAAGGTGAATTAGAGAGAATGACTAGGGCATACACTGATTTAATGGTGGATGTTTTCGGTCCTGATAAAGATATTCCTGCACCAGATATGGGTACTGGCCAGCAAGAAATGGCTTGGATTATGGATGAGTATAGCAAATTAGTTGGAAAATCTTCTCCAGCTGTTGTTACTGGTAAACCACTGGTACTAGGTGGTTCATTAGGCCGTGTTGAAGCAACAGGCCGAGGTGTAATGGTTTCTACACGTTCAGCTTTGAGTAAATTGGGAATTAGCCCTGTGGGTGCTACTTGTGCTGTTCAAGGTTTTGGTAATGTAGGTTCCATATCGGCTAAACTTTTGGCTCAACAAGGTATGAAAGTATTAGCTATCTCTGATGTTACAGGAGGTTATTACAATCCAGAAGGTTTAAATATCGATGAGGCCATTGCTTATAGAGATAACAATCAAGGAACTTTGGAAGGATACAAAGGTGGAAGCAGAATTACCAATGAAGAGTTACTTGAGTTAGATGTTCAAGTGCTTGTTCCTGCTGCAATGGAAGATCAGATTACAGCTGAAAATGCAGATAAAATAAAAGCCAAATTAATTGTTGAAGGTGCTAATGGTCCAACATCTAGCAGCGCTGATGATATTTTACATAAAAAAGGTATTTTAGTAGTTCCAGATATTCTGGCTAATGCAGGTGGTGTTACGGTAAGTTACTTCGAGTGGGTGCAAAATAGATTAGGTTATTTCTGGACTGAAGAGCGCGTGTATCGAAGAGCTGACCGTGTTATGAAGCAGGCTTTCGAAGGTGTATACTCAGCTTCAATAGAACATAATTGCAGCATGCGTATTGGTGCATATTGTGTAGCTATTAAAAAAGTAGCTGAAGTAGAAAAATTAAGAGGTAAATTCGGTTTGTAGTAAAATACCGTAATCTCGTGACGCGGAGATTCAAACTAAAATTTGGATGCTCCGCGTTTCATTTATAATAAAATTAACAAATACTAATATGCTACACAAAGAAGGAAAAGTCACCATACTAATTACGTTGATAGGTCTATTTATTTTGAATTTTGGGATAAGTTTCATAGGTATTGAATGGTTACAGAATGTAATTATTTTCTTATCTGTTGTGTTCTTAATCATTATTCTTCAATTTTTTAGAAACCCATCTGTAAGTATTGACAAAAATGAAAACCATGTAATTTCTCCTGCTGATGGAAAAGTGGTGGTTATTGAAGAAGTAGATGAACCTGAATTCTTCAATCAAAAAAGACTTCAAGTTTCTGTATTTATGAGCCCTTTTAATGTGCATGTAAATCGAAATCCTATTAGTGGAATTGTAAAATATTTTAAATATCACCCAGGACTCTACCTTGTAGCATGGCATCCAAAATCATCAACCGAAAATGAAAGGACTACTACTGTAATTGAAGGTAAAAAAGCCACAATTCTTTTCCGTCAAATTGCCGGTGCATTGGCTAAACGTATTGTTTGGTATATAAAAGAAGGACAATCTGTAGAGCAAGGTGACGAAATGGGCTTTATTAAATTTGGTTCTAGGGTAGATATTTTTCTACCGTTGGATGCCAAAGTGAAAGTGGAGTTAAATCAAAAGGTGAAAGGTGGAAAAACTATTTTAGCTGAAATTTTACCCTTTGATTACACTTAACCCTTTTATTTTTAGAATTTAATGTTACATTTGTTAAACAATTAAAATAATCAAAACATGAAAAAATTAGTAGTATTATCAGCAATTTTAATGTTCGCCTATGTTGGTGCACATGCGCAAAACAAGCCTGTTAGTTTATCAAACGCTAGTCAAAAAGTGGATGCGGTTTCAGAAGAAGTAAGTGAGAATGAGAAGCCCGTAAAAATGGAAGCTAAGAAAGAATGTAGCGATAAAAACAAAAAAGAATGCCATGATAAAAAAGGTGGCAAATCGAAAAAATCTTGTTGCTCGACCAAATCTAAAAAAGAGTATGGCCACAAATTAAAAGTTGAAGAAGCAGAGCAAAAAGATACTAAGTAATTTTGTTAGTTTATATTAGAAAAGTTCGAATTGCGCAAGCATTCGGACTTTTTTTTTAGCTTTTTTGTTGAGTGCTTTGTACAATTGACTTAATAATTGCATCAAACTCATGAGCTGAATCTAAAATGTGATTTAGCAATTGGCGCGTATTTTCGTCTAATTTGTCCTCATAATTTAGTAAATTAATAAGCCCCATCATTCGCGCTAATGGTGCTCTTACCATATGCGATTGTGTCCAAGCAATATCATTTAGTTTTTGTTCTTCAATAGCATTGAGGTATTCGAAATTTTCGGTGATATCTGTCAAAAAATTCAATGCTGCAGCTTTTCCATTCCAATTAATGACAATGCCACTCATTTCTATCCATCTTACGCTTGAGTTTTTGGCAATAATCCTGTACTGAAATTTTGATATTGTATTGTCTTCGGCTATGCGTTTAAGATAGTTTTTTCTCACAAGCATCCTATCCTCCTTATGAACGTATTCTATAAATGGAACCTTCATAAGCTCATCTTCAGTTCTACCCATTAATTTTATTACAACAGAATTTACAAATTTCAGATGACTTCCCTGAGCAACTACAATACCTTCGTTAGTAGACTCAATAAGCTGCCTGTATTTTTTTTCGCTTTTGTTTAGTTCATCAATGGCATTTTTATTTTCTGTAATATCTGACATGATACCATGCCACAAAATGTCTCCATTTTCCTGCATTTCTGGAATAGATGAAATATTTATCCATTTTATAACCTTATCAACTTTCATTCTGCCTGTCCAACTAAAAGGCCTAATTTGTATTAGCGAATCCTGATTAAGCTTTAAAAAATCTTCTAATTCATCTTGGTGAACCATAGAAAATGCACTCATTGGATCTTCATAGGCTGTTGACAAATCCATGTTAAGCATGTTAACTACTTGAGGGCTTATGAAATCAAATTTAAAATTGCCGTTTGGTTTACTTCTGATAATAAAAATTCCAATAGGAATTCTAGAAACCAGCTTGTCATACTGCAATTTTGAGTGAATTAAATCTTCTTCAATCTTCTTTCTTTTAGTAATGTCTTGGTGCGTACCTAGCATTTTTAATGGCTTGCCATCACCCATCCACGATATAACTTTTCCTCTATCCAAAATCCACACCCATGAACCATTTTTGTGAAGCATGCGCATTTCAAATTCATAGTAATCTAACTCTCCTTTGAAATATCTTTGAAGTATTTGATCACTTTTTTTAAAGTCTTCCTTGTGAATACGTTCTATCCATGTATGAACGGTAATAGGTTCTAATTCTTTTAAGGAATAACCAATTATTTCAGCCCATCTTTCATTAAATATAACTTCACCTGTTTGTATATTCCATTCCCACGTCCCACTTCGAGTCCCGTTAATAATGCCTGATAATCTTATATTATTTTCTTCGAGTTCCTTTTCAGCTATTTTTCTATCTGTAATATTTATAAATGTGCAAACCACGTTTACTACATTCCCTTCGTCATTCAACTCTGGCTCGGCATCCACCAATAGCCATACCCTATCCTTTGATTGCGGTCTGTATACACCCATCACAATCTTATTTACAGGTTGTTTGGTAGCAATGGCTTGGGGAACAGGATGAGTATTTCCAGGGAAATCGCTACCATCTTCGTGGATTACATTCCAATCGCTATCAAAAGATGTTTTACCTAAAAGTTGGTCTTCAGTTATTCCAAGTAATTCTAATGCCATTGGATTGCTTAATAAGATTTCGGCATTTGGACCTTGAAGTAAAACGCCTACATCCATTTTATTCACTAACGCTCTGAATTTTTTTCGCTTTCCTTTAATTGTTTTTTTTTATAATTAGCTTCTAGTATTATTTGTATGAGGTGGCCTGCTCTTTTTATAGTGTTTTCTTCACGTGTACTAGGCGATTTATGCTCTTTGTAATAATTGGCAAAAGTGGCAATTACATCTCCATGGGAATCAATAATGGGTGTTGACCAGCATGCTTTAAATTTAAATTGTTCCGCAATGTCTCGATACTTTAGCCATCTTATGTCCGTATCAATATTGCTAACAATAACTACTTTTTTTGTATAGGCTGCAGTGCCACATGAGCCCTCATTTTCTCCAATTTCCATACCTGAAATTATATCCAAATATTCATGCGGAAGGCTCGGTGAGGCAAGGTTATATATTCTGTTATCTGTTACTTGAAGAATTGAACATATCATACCTGTGTGCAATTGTTCTATTCCAGATAAATACAATTTGAAAACTTCTGTAATATTACTTTTTCCGGTAGCGTTCAATTCTAATATTTCACGCTCAAGTGTTTCAAGTTCATTTAAATATTTATTTTCAGTAAAATCTACGATAGTTTGAAGTATATACTCAACTTCATTTTTATCATTTAGTATGGGGATGTTTTCAATTTCTACAAATCTCTCGTCTGATGATATACCAATTTCAATATTTGGTATTACATATCGATGGGTGTTTATTTTATGAGCTTGTTTTGTTATTAAAACAGTTTCAAGCGAAATCTTCAAAGCTGATTTATCTTCAATATAAGGATGTGCAGGATTTACATTGAATGCCTCCAATATGTTTTTTCCTATCCAATCTTCTTCTTTTGATAATGTGTTTTTAAGCAAATATTATTGACGTCAGCTACAGTGAAATGAGGCGAATTGGGCAGTAATAGGATACTATCAATAGGATATGATTTAAAAATTTTGCCTATACTAGTAATACCTGACATGTATTGCATATTAAATATTTTATATTTATTTCAACATTAACATTTCAATCATTCTCATAAACAAACATATAGTTTTTCAAATTATATTGTTATATTTTTATTTTTAGCTAAAGGTGTAAATAAAAAAACCTGAGACATATTATGGCTCAGGTTTCTATTTTTAAATGATTTATGTTACTTTACGTTTACTAACTCTACATCAAAAATGAGTGTGGCATTGGGCGGAATAACGCCACCAGCACCACTAGGTCCATATGCTAATTCACTAGGAATAATTAATCGCATCTTATCGCCAACTTGCATCAGAGCTATGCCTTCTTCCCAGCCTTTAATCACCATTCCTCTTCCAATTTGGAATTCAATTGGCTCATCTCTTTCAATTGATGAATCAAATATTTTACCATCCATTAAATAGCCAGTGTAATGCACAGAAACAGTACTTCCTAATGCTGGTTTTGCACCCGTTCCGCTTGCTACTTTAATAAATTTCAAGCCACTTTGCATCTTCACCGTGTCTTTACCAGCCACCTCATAAGGTTTTGCAGAAGGGGCTGTTTTGGTATCAATTACTTCAATGTCGAAATTTAAGGTAGAATTAGCAGGAATGCTTCCAACTGCTCTTTCACCATAACCTATCGCAGGAGGAATAATAAGTGTGGCCTTATCGCCAACATTTAACAATGCCAAACCTTCATCCCAGCCTTTAATTACTTGGCCAGAACCCACTTTGAAAGAGAAAGGTTGGTTACGGTCTTTTGAACTGTCAAACTTAGTTCCGTTTGTTAATGTACCTGTATAATGAACAGTTACTTTATCTCCTTTTAACACTTGGGCACCTTTGCCTTTTTCGGTTATTTTATATTTTAAACCACTTTCGGTTGTATATTCAGTATTCAATTTTATTTTAACTTTTTTAGATTTATTACTCGCTTCTGTTTTGGTTTGTGCAAATGTGCTTAGCGATAAAGCACAAATTACCACTGCTAAAAATATTTTTTTCATGTTACTCAACTTTTAATAATTCAACATCAAATATAAGTGAAGAAAATGGTGGAATTGGTCCTGCACCTTGCGGTCCATAAGCCAAATTAGAAGGGATGATTAATTTGTATGATTCACCCTCTTTCATTAATGCCAAACCTTCATCCCATCCTGGAATTACTTGACCCATACCCACAACAAAACTAAATGATGGGTTTTCTGGTTTGCTCTCGTCAAACACCGTTCCATCAAGAAGCATACCTTTATATTTAACGGTTACTTTACTGTTTTTGGCAGCTTGCTTACCAGTTGAAGATTTAACAACCACATAATTCAAACCACTTGCAGTTTTCATCACACCAGTTAATGATTTTAAATAGGTTTCACAAGCAATAGAATCTTTTGTTCTTAACTCACCATTTTGCTCACTTATTTTCTTACGCATTTCTTCTTGGTTGTATACGTCTTCAACTTTTACAACGAACTTAATCATAGAACCTTCTTTGATTGCTGCTGGACGTGGTTGTCCAAAACTTTTCAAGAAAAGGGTATCAGCACTAATTGAAAACTCTGCGCTATCGCCTTTGTGTAATACTTGAAGAACGGCACTTAATGTAGGCTCATCACTGGGTATGTAATAGGGTTTGCTGTTTTTGTATGAATCGAAAATTAATGAATCGTTGTAATCTAATTTACCTACCATGTGAAGCATCACTTGGTCGCCTTTAGTTACAGCGCGTGCATCGTCATTTGTATTGATAATACGGTACTCAATACCTGATTCTGTTTTTTCAAATTTCTTGGTACATGCTGAAAACACAATGGCCGCAAGAATGGTAATTGAAAGGATTTTTTTCATGATTTTATTTTTCTTTATTGGGATAATAAGTTTGAATATTCGGTGATGGCATCTTTAAATTTGGCCTCTACGATTTCAAGAGGGTCTTTACTTTCACCTCCAGCTGCACTAAAATGACCTCCACCGTTGAAGAATCTGCGGGCAAATTCATTGGCAGGGAATTCACCTTTTGACCTAAAGCTCATTTTACGAGCCACAGTTCTATCTACTATTAAAACTGAAAGTCTGACTCCTTCAATTGATAAGCCATAGTTTACTAAGCCTTCACTGTCGCCAACCATAATATGGTAGCGTTTTAGTTCATCAGCTGTAACGCAAATTAATGCAGTATTATATTCTTTAATGAGTTGTAACTTTTCGTTTAAACAGAAACCTATAAATCGAGTTCTGTTTTCTGAATAATGGTCGTATATAGCTTCAAAAATGGTATTACTTTCAGCTCCTTTTTCTAATAAATGTGCTGTAATTCTGTGAGTAGTTGCTGTGGTTGAGCTATGTTTAAAGCCCGCTGTATCAGTCATAATACCTGCGTATAAGCAAGAGGCTACATCTTTATTTACAAGATGCGTATAAGACAATTCCTCGGCAAACCAATATATCAATTCGCATGTACTACTTGCTAAATTACTCCATAAGCGATAGTCTTCAAAACCTTCGGGCTGCAAATGGTGGTCTATCATTACTTTTTTTGCACTCGACAACCTAACTACTTCTCCAAACTCATTTATTCTTTTCAATGCATTAAAATCCAAACAAAACACCAAGCTGGCCTGGTTCACTATTTCCTGAGATTTTTTTTGGTTGAATTCGAAATTGATAACTTCGCTTTCGCCTGGCATCCATTTTAGAAAGTCCCCATAGTCGGTTGGGGTAATGACTGTTACATTCACACCAATTTGCTTTAATAGTAAACATAAACCTAAAGATGAACCAAGTGCATCTGCATCTGGTTTGTGATGGGTGGTAATAACAACACTGGGCTTGTTTTCAGCATCAAGTATTGGTTTTATGTCGATTATGTTGTTCAGAAGTCGAAAATTTGTCGAGCGCAAATGTCGTTAAATAGCATTCAAAAGCAAATATTTAATATCACTAACCATAATATTATTATAATTAAAATTTTTATACCGCCTCTTAATTTATTTTTCTACTTAATTTGCGTTTATGAGACATTTATTGACAATATTATTTGGCGTTTTATTATGTTTTCAGTTGGATGCACAAACGGAAGATAGTTTATATATAAATGCCAGATTGGCATACGATACTGGAAAATTTACAGAATGTGTAAGTCTTTGTAATCAAGGGTTTCAAGCACACAATGCTAACATTGTATATTATTATCATCTGCGGGGCAGAGCTTATTTTAAACTAGATCAACACAACCAATGCTTAAAAGATTTTGGCCAAGCCATTCAGTTGAATGATACAATGTCTAGTGTTTATAACGACAGGGGAATGGTCTATTTGCTCTTATTGGATTATAAATTGGCTAAGAAAGACTTTGAAAAGGCTGTAAATCTTGATGAAAGAAATGCTGAGTACTATTTTAACCTTGCATATGTGTGCACTAAAATGATTAAAATGGATAATGCCATTTTTTATTACAACAAGTCACTTGAACTTCGTCCGACTAATTATGATGCTCTAGTAAATAGAGCTTATGTGCATTGCGTGCAGCAGCATTTTAAATTGGCCATTCAAGATTATGACTCTGCTTTGAAATTGCAACCTCGCTCAGCTGATTTATACTTGCAAAGAGGGATGGCATTGATATCTATTAAGAAATACAAAGAATCTATTTCCATGTTTAATAGGGCGATAAAGTTTAAACCAGGTTATTATCATGCCTACTACAGTCGAGGTAGAGCAAGACTTGAAATGAAAGATTTCAAAATGGCAGTTCTTGATTTAGATACAGCAGTAGCTATAAAGCCAGATTTTGAAATTGCTTATTTCACAAGAGGAATAGCAAAATTAGAATTGAATAGCCTGATAAGAGATGCTGCTTGTGCAGATTTAAGAAAGGCTGCGAGATTGGGCTATGGCGAGGCTTATAATTACATTAAGAAATACTGCGAGTAGCATTCGCTATTAAACAAATTCCTTATATCTGGTCTTTAGTAGAAGACTGCTATGAACTTTATTAGGTTCCTTGTTTAAGTAAAAACAAAAAAAGGCTATCTTCTCAGATAGCCTTTCTTTTGTTGAGTATGATTATTTTCTTCCTTTTTTCACTTGATCACCTACTCTGTCCATCACACAACGGAAACCAATAGTTGCAGTTGCTTGCTCTTGATCTAAGTATCTGCGGGTTCCTGGTGATAACCAATATGCTCTATCATGCCATGAACCACCTTTGTATACGCGAGCAGCGTTATCAATCAAAGAGGTTACACTATATTCATATTTTTGTTCTAAATCTGGATATTCTAATTCGTCTTTGTAACCAATGTTATTGGCTTTTTTATAGTTACGTCTCTTAGCATTTTCTTCTTCAGTGACGTCTCTATAAATAATACGACCTAAACTATCTTTTTCGGTGATGTATCCATCAGCGTCTTTCAATTGAGTTTTGTATTCATTTCCACGGAATGGATTTGCATCATTCATATCTTCTAATGATAAAGGGCGGTAGATATCGCTTACCCACTCGCTTACATTGCCTGCCATGTGATACAATCCGAAGTCATTTGGTAAATAATTTTTGTTTTTTACTATACAGGTATAGATAGATGCATCATTTAAATTACCTGCAATACCTGCTTGGTCACCACGTCCACGCTGATAGTTGGCATACATACGTCCACGAGATTTTTCAGTATCGCTTCTTCTAAGGGTCAGACCGCTCCAAGGATAAATTCTACGGTTGTCTACATTTTCATTGTATGAAGCAGTTTTGAAACCATTAGATGCATATTCCCATTCAGCTTCAGTTGGCAGGCGGTAGTTTGGTAATAAAATACCATCTTCCATGCGTACACCACGTTTTTTGTTGCCGGTAGGTGAATAGTCTTTTAACAACTTTTTGTCAATAGGTTTGTATAAACCCAATAAATAAGCTTCAGTGTTGAAGTTATTATCAGCCACAGCACCTTGAATATCTAATTTCATGATGCCTTCACGAACTAATATCATCTCGTTTACGCGGTCAGTTCTCCATTTGCAATACTCAGCAGCTTGCAACCAATTAACACCCACAACCGGGTATTCGCGATAGGCTGGGTGACGTAAATAATACAATACGTATGGCTCGTTGTATGAAAGTTTATTTCTCCAAACCAACGTGTCTGGTAAAGCTTTATAATAAACAACAGGATTGTCGCCACCATACACACGGTTCAACCAATGCAAATATTCAAGGTAGTCTAAGTTAGTTACTTCAGTTTCATCCATGTAGAAACTGCTAACAGACACACGTCTTTTCATATTATTACGATCAAAGGTAAGGTCTTGCTCAGCTGCACCCATAACGAAGGTACCACCTTGAACATACACCAATCCTGGACCTGTTTCTTGTTCTTTGAATTTATGCTTTTCAAAGCCACCCCATTTTGGGTCGTTGTATTTCCAACCCGAAGTCTTTGATTTGTTGTTACTACAAGATGTTGAATACATCATAGCAGACACTGCAAATCCATACATAAATAGTTTCGATAAAACTCTCATCGTTAAAAAATTAGTTTTTTACAATTTTCAAATAAACGAAATTCTTTTCACAATATTTCAACTGAACTTAAAATTCTGGACATTTTATTGGTTTTCCAAATCGGTTCATGTTGTTTCGCACCCTTGTTTTTATCTCAAAACCAATGGATAATTCATGTGAACCTCCTGTGGCTGTGCGTGCATCAGATACAGTAAAATCATATGAATAACCTATTCTGAACGAGGGTAAACGAAGGCCTAGCAGAAAAATTAGTGCATCCGTATTTCGTGAGGTTTGCCTAAACCAACCCCCAACTGTTATGTTTTGACGTTTTAGGTAAAAGCCTAAATTCATCTGATAAAAATTTCGTTGCTGCATAAAAAGAATGTTGGGAGAGACGAAAACTCTGTTTGCCTCGTTTCTTGATTTTACCAAATCGATATTTATTCCCGCATGCACAGTGTATCTTCTAGGTAGTCTGTGTTCGGCAGCATCTCCATTTGGATTGAAGAAAGATTGGTTAGGTTCTAAAAGATTATGAACTGCCATGCCTCCATAAAAATTAGCATTGTAAGCCATTATACCAGTTCCAAAATTCATGAAACTTTTGTTCTCATTTCTATTAGGTTCATTTGTAGGATTAGAGACACCCTTAATGTCATCAATCATATCAGGGAAAATTAGTCTATTAAAGTCATAGCCTTGTTGAAAATAAGAACCCTGAATGGCTGCATTTACTGCCCATTCTCTATTTATGTTTAGGTTGTAACTATAAATACCACTTAGTGATATTCTTGTTAGCTGTCCATCACCTGCCCTGTCTGCTAAGGCCACCACTCCTATGCCTCCATGAAGAGGTCTTATATAGGCATCTATGGCTGCGACAGATGTAAGATAATTATTGTTTAATGATGAATATTGATTTCTTCCACTGGCAGTAAATCGAATTTTTTTTGTAGAGCCTACAAAGGCAGGATTTGTGTAGATAGGTGCTGCATAAAATTGAGATAATTGAGGGTCTTGTGCACTTGCTGTTAGGCAATTTGCTATGGCAACAACAGCTAATATAACTAATTTATTTATGCGTGAAAGCATAAGAAGAAATTTAGAAATCAGGACATCTAACAGGTCTAACTACTTTTTTGTATTTGCGTTTTTTTAACTCAAAAGCTAGCGAAACCTCATGAGAACTTGGCGCACCCGGGCTTGCCTGAGACATAGTAGCATCATAACTGTAACCGATTTTTACTTTTTGCGTTCTTAACCCTAAAACTATTATAAACGCATCTGGGTTTCTGGCGCCTGCCGTGATTTGACGATAGTAAAAACCACCCACCATTTGACCCCTACTAATGTAGCAACCTAAATTTATTTGTGATGTAAATCCTTGCTGCATATATATAATATTTGGATACAAATTAGATACCCTACTTTGATTTCTACTTTCTATAATTGGAATTACCATGCCTGCATGGCCAGTATATCTGCGTTCTTGTTTAATATAACCATTCTTTACACCCATTAAAGATTGTGAAGGTTCGGTTAGATTATGAGCAGCTAATCCTGCATAAAAATACTTTGAATAAACAATCATGCCTGCTGAAAAATTGGGGTATGCAACTGTTGGGCTTGAATTTGCTAGTGGTTCTTTTGAATCACGAACAATACCATTTTGGCTTTCAAATTGGTCATACCAATTTAAAGCACTCATATCAATTGATTTTTGAACAAATCCAGCTTGAAGGGCAGCCTGTATGGTGATATATTTAGTTATTGGTATTTGATAGGCATAAATAGCATTTGCAGTGACAGTTCTTAATTTACCGACACCTTGTTCATCATAATTTGCCATAGCACCAAAACCACCATTAATCGCATCGTAATGCTCATCAAATGAAATAGACCCCGTTCTAAAAGTACCGGCAATACTTGGCCATTGGTTACGAACATTGGCCACAATACGACCAACAGTAGAACTGCCCGCAAAGGCAGGATTGGTGTAAATAGGATTGGCGTAAAATTGAGAGAATTGTGGGTCTTGAGCAAAAACGTTTGTGTAAACACAAAGACTTAGCGCAAAAGGCAATATTACTTTGCCTAAAATCAATTTAAATGCACTATGTACCCTCATTTTTTCCTTGTGCGATGCTTTACTTTTTACTTCTTTGTTCAAAAAAATTATTCAATAGGTTTATTTATAAACACAGCAATTTTTTTCCTTTACTTATCGTTATTTGCAAACCTAATGAAGTTTCAATTATAAATAAAAACATATTTTATATGCAATTTTTAATAGAAAATACCTTGAAACCAGCAAAAAAAATTACTCAAGTGCTGATTTTCATGGCAGTTTGTATTTGCAATTTACAAGCGCAAAATGAACAAAAATTTGAGTTTAAACGAAATTTTGTGTGGAATGAGTATAAAAACGTTCAAGTTGGTGAGATTTTTTTTAAGCAATTACTAAAATTAAAAGACTGTGATAATTCACAGCAGTATAAAAATTTACCGCTATTTAAAGAGGTATTTAATACCAAAGGAAACGAAATTGTTTCGGTTAGTCTTCAAGATGAGGTATACAGTCAAGTTGATTTGATTGAAAGTAAATGGGCTGAAATCCTTAAGAGAGATGCTATTGTGAACTCACAAATGGCTTATGAAAAGGGTATTCCAAAAACTATTATTAGCATTTTACCAATCCGATTTTTAGGAAATAAACTAGAATTATTACAATCTGCCACTATCGTTATTAGAACAAGGCAAAATTCAAATTTGATGTTAAAAAAGAAGGCGAGCTATGCAGCCAATTCTGTCTTGTCCATTGGAGATTGGTTTAAAATTGGTGTAGTTAATTCAGGAGTACAAAAGATAGATTATAATTTTTTGAAGCAATTGGGAATGAATCTGGATGGTTTGAACCCCAAAAAAATAAGATTGTATGGAAATGGTGCTGGCATGTTGCCTCAGCCCAATGGTGCATTTAGATATGATGATTTGGAAGAGAATTATATTTGGATCAATGGAGAGTCGGATGGTAAGTTCAATGCGGGTGACTATATCTTGTTTTATGGTAAATCGCAAAAAGATAATTGGGTGTATGACGCAAGCGCTAATCAATACTTCAGACAAAAGAATATTTATAGTGATACCACCTATTATTTTATAACAATTTCAAGCTTGAATGGAGCAAGAATAAGTACCAATCCATCATCAATTAATCATGATACCACCATCACCAACTATGATTTCCTCGCATACGTGAGCGATGAAAGTAAGAATCTAGTAAAGTCAGGAAGAAATTGGGTGGGAAAAGAATTTGATAGAGAAACCACCCAACAAGGTATGAGTGTGAATGTGCCTTTTATTGTTCCAAACTCAGAAGTCAAAATTAGATCCTCAATAGTTACACGTTCATTTGTCCCAAGTCAGTTAAATGTGAGTGTTGATGGAAACTTGGTTTTAAACCATAGCGATGGCTCCGTTCCTTCCACCTATGATTATTTTGCCAATAGCCCAAATACGCAAACAGCCACTTTTAAAACAAGCAATTCTAATATTTCATTGATATACGATTACAATAAACCTGACCCTAGCTCCATTGCATGGATTAATTTTATTGAACTATGTGCTTTAAATAATTTAGTGTATTCAGGTGGAAGTTTGATTTTCAGCAACGGCAAGTCAATCAAGCCCTCTCGTTTTGTAAGATATAGCATCACTACTGGGCAGCGCTTAAGGTTATGGGATGTGACTAACCAAATCAAACCTAGTGAGATTGTAGGTAGTTTAGATACGGATAATGGAACATATAATTTTACTACAAGCTCAGATTCATTAAAAACCTTTGTAGCATTTGATGGAAATAACTTCAATGTGCCTGTTGCAGTCGGAAAAATTAATAATCAAAACCTGCATGGCATGGCTGCTACTGATAATATTATCATTACACACCCATCATTTATTAGTGAAGCCAATAGATTGGCTGACTTTCATAGACAAAAACAAAGATTAAAAGTAACAGTGGTGAATATCCAAGATATATACAACGAATTTGGTTCTGGTGCGCAAGATTTATCAGCTATTAGAGACTTTTTGAGAATGATGTATAATAAATTTTCAGCTACTGAAAGACCAAAATTTGTTACCCTGTTTGGACGAGCCTCTTATGATTTCAAATATCGTATTGCAGAGAATACCAATTTTATTCCTACCTATGAAAGTGAGGGTTCTTATGATTTTACCAATAGTTATAACAGTGACGACTATATTGCTTTACTAGATGATAATGAAGGAACCTGGGATAGCCCAAATGATGCTGATGAATTATTGGACTTGGGTGTAGGAAGATTGCCAGTAAAAAATTTGGATGAAGCCAAAACCTTAGTTGATAAAATTATACACTACGAGGCAACTGCAAGCAAAGGAGATTGGCAAAATAAACTGGTATTTGTTGGTGATGATGAAGATAATAATCTACACATTGATCAATCAAATTTGATGGCAAATAATATCATTAATAAGTACCATGAATACAATGTTCAGAAAATTTTTGTAGATGCTTATCCAGAGGTAACAGGCGCAGGAGGTAAAAGAAACCTGGAAGCACAAGCAGCCCTTGTTAGAGCAGTTCAAAAAGGTTGCTTAATATTTAATTATACAGGTCATGGAGGTGAAGTGGGTTTAAGCAAAAAACGTATTTTAAATACGGATGATATCAATGCTTGGACTAACTATGATGCCATGCCTATGTTTATGACTGCAACTTGCGAATTCAGTCGTTTTGATGATCCGTCCAGAAACGCAGCTGGTGAAATGACTTTATTGAATCCAAATGGAGGTGGTATAGCTTTGTTTACTACCGTAAGATTGGTTTATATAAGTGAAAACAATGCTATTAGTAATTCATTTTACAATAACCTTGGTATAGATTCTATATCTCAGTTGTCCCCTCAGTATTTTGGCGATATCATGCGTAGAACGAAAAATGGCTTTCAATCTAAAAACACAAGGAATTTTACCTTATTAGGTGACCCTGCTTTACCAATTGCTTTCCCACGATATTTTGTAAAAACAGATTCAATCAATGGAAAATCAATTACCGTTTTTGCCGATACTATTAAAGCTTTATCTAAAGTAACAATAACAGGGCGAGTAACCAATGAAAGCGGAAATGTAATGAATGATTTTAATGGTTTTGTGTATCCAACTGTGTTTGATAAAAAAACAACTTATCAAACCCTTCAAAACAATGCGACTAGCCCAAAAGTTGATTTTGTCATGCAAAACAATATTATTTATAAAGGCAAGGCAACTGTCAATAATGGTTTGTTTAGTTTTACTTTTATTGTTCCAAAAGATATCTCATACCAATATGGCAATGGTAAAATTAGCTATTATAGCAATACCGATAGTTTGGATGCCAATGGATATTATGAGCAGTTTATAGTAGGTGGAACAGCCGATGTGGTTAATAAAGATACAAAGGGTCCAGATATCAAATTGTTTATGAATGATAAGAAGTTTGTTAACGGAGGTACTACAGACGAAAACCCTTTGTTTCTGGCTACCTTGTTTGATGAGAATGGGATAAACACGGTAGGACGAGGAGTAGGCAGGGATTTAGCTGGAACCCTCATTCGGGTTGAAGAAAAATCATCTGATAATGCAACAAGCTCAGTTATTTTGAATGATTATTACCAAGCATCTACCAACTCTTATCAAAGTGGAGAGATTAAATATAATATCAAAGCATTGAGCAGCGGTAGAAAGTATACGATGAAATTAAGGGCATTTGATGTGTTTAATAATTCAAGTGAGTCGGCATTAGATTTTGTGGTAGAGTCAAACGCTGGATTGGCTTTGCAGCATGTATTAAATTATCCCAATCCATTTGTAAATTTTACTACCTTTCATTTTGATCACAACATGGCCAATCAGCCACTTACAGTTCAAATTCAAATTTTCACCATTTCAGGTAAATTAATTAAAACCCTTAGTACTGATTTGCTTTCTGCAAAGTCTCATTTTGAGGATATTAGTTGGGATGGCAGAGATGAATATGGTGATGTAATTGGAAAAGGCGTTTACATATATAAGGTGAAAGTGAAAACCCCAACTAGCAAGGTAGAGGAGAAATTCGAGAAAATGGTAATTTTAAATTAATTGTTTAAGATAAAAAAGAAAATATTTTTGCATCCATTCATGAAAATAAAAAAAATTATAATAGTTGGAATCATATTAGCTATGAGGCACAAGTGACGTCAAGTAATATTAATGGGGGTTCTCAAAACACGATTACTACAGCTGTGCCTTTTTTATTAATATCTCCGGATGCAAGGGCAGCTGCTATGGGCGATGCTGGTGGCGCTATGCCCAATGATGTAAATGCCATGCACTGGAATATTGCCAAAATTCCCTTCAATGAAAAAAAAGGAGCAGTTGGTTTGTCTTACACACCATGGTTGAGAAGTTTGGTTCCTGATATTTCTTTATCTTACCTTTCTTTCTATAGTAAATATGGTGATAGGGGTGCTTTTTCAGGCTCGCTTCGTTATTTCTCTCTAGGTCAAATTAATTTTACAGATAATTTCGGGAATTCAATAGGTAACTTTACTCCAAATGAACTTGGTGTAGACCTCGGATATGCCACTAAATTGTCAGACAATTTTTCTGTAGGTATTGCTTTCAGATATATTTATTCAAATTTGGCCGCAGCTTTTAATCAATCTCAAAATGCCATTAATGCGGGTACTTCATTTTCGGGAGATATCGGAACTTATTACAAAAACAAATTTAAATACGAAGGCAAAAAATTTGATTATGGTATTGGTTTAAGTATAAGTAATATTGGCTCTAAACTAACTTATACAAGCGCACAATACGAAAATTATATCCCCATCAATTTAAGACTTTCGACTTATACCAATGTAGAAATTGATAAATATAATACGGTTGCGTTTCTATTGGATTTTAATAAATTACTAGTTCCTACACCCCCTGCTTATTTTAAAACAGCAAAGGGAAATGATTCTTTGGATATCAACAAAAAACCAGTGATTCAGAGTGGCCAAGACCCAAATGTACCTGTGGTGCAAGGTATGGTTCAATCCTTTTATGATGCACCAGGTGGAGTAAGCGAGGAACTGGATGAAATCAATATTTCAGCAGGTTTAGAATATTGGTACGAGAAACAATTCGCGCTTCGTGGTGGTTATTTTCATGAGCCACAATCTAAAGGTAACCGCCAATATGCTACGGTTGGTATAGGTTTAAGATACAATGTATTTGGTTTAGATGTAGCTTACTTATGGCCATTCGCACAAAGACATCCTTTGGAAAATACATTGCGCTTTACCTTGTTGTTCGACTTTGATGCTTTTGTGAGCCAAAAAGAAGAAGATAAAAAGAGTAAAAGAAGCAATGGCAACAATGAAGATGATGCACCTAAAGAATAGAAGATGCGCATAGGATTCGGTTTTGATGTTCACCAACTTTCAGAAGACAGAGAGTTTTGGTTAGGAGGAATAAAAATTC
>RGVD01000080.1 GCA_010027395.1 Bacteroidota bacterium | reverse complement strand
GTTTCAAATGTATTAGGCATTTTTGCTGCCTTTATGGGTTATTCAATTAAATCTTAATGCAGGGAATAGTTATAAAATCTACGGGTAGTTGGTACATGGTCCGCAAGGATGATGGAGATATTGTTTCTTGTCGCATCAAAGGCAAGTTTAGGTTACAAGGAATAAAACATACCAACCCCGTTACTGTTGGCGATGTAGTAGAATTTGAAATAGAACCAAGCAATGAAAATGGAGTTATTAATAAAATTCATGACCGCAAAAATTATATCATCCGTAAAGCAAATAATTTATCAAAACAAACCCATATTATAGCTGCCAATATTGACCAAGCTTTATTGATGGTAACCTTGGCTTTTCCTAAGACATCTCTAGGTTTTATTGATAGATTTTTAATGACTGCTGAAGCTTATCATATCCCCGCTACCATAGTTTTTAATAAACTTGATTTGTTTACAAATGAGATGGAAGATTTGCTGAATGATACCATTGAATTGTACCAAAATAATATTGGATATCCATGTATTAAAACATCCGTAAAAAATAATATTGGTTTGGATGAAGTGAAGGCTTTGCTTAAAGGCAAAACAACTCTGGTAAGCGGACATTCGGGTGTTGGTAAATCATCATTATTAAATGCTATCGAACCTGCCTTAAATATTAAAACGGGCGATATTTCAAGTTATTCTTTCAAGGGACAGCATACCACAACTTTTGCCGAAATGCATCCTTTGTCTTTTGGTGGATATATTATCGATACTCCAGGAATCAGAGAATTTGGATTGGTTGATTTTGATGATAGAGAGATCTCTCATTATTTCAAAGAAATGAAATCTTTTATTGGCAAATGTAAATTCAATAACTGCAAACACATGAATGAACCGGGTTGTTCAATTATAAAAGCTGTTGAAGAAAATATCATAAGCCCTGAAAGGTATAACAGTTATTTAAGCATCATGAGTCATGATGATATTTATGAATAGTTTATGAAGGCAGTAATTCAAAGAGTTTCGGAAGCCCAAGTGAAAGTGGATGGCAATGTAATAGGGGCAATAGGTCATGGCTTATTGGTTTTATTAGGAATTGAAGATGCAGATACGGATGAAGATATTGCTTGGCTTTGCGCTAAGATTGTAAGCCTTAGGATTTGCAATGATGAATCGGGGATGATGAATCTATCAATTAAAGATTTGAATATAGACCTATTATTGGTAAGTCAATTTACCCTACACGCATCCACTAAAAAGGGCAATAGACCATCCTAAATCAAAGCTTCAAAACCTGATTTTGCCATACCTATGTATCATAAATGCATCACTCAATTTGGGAAGGAATTAGGAAAGCCTATACAAACAGGGGAGTTTGGTGCCGATATGCAAGTGAGTTTGATTAATGATGGACCTGTAACAATTATTATTGATACCAAAAACAAAGAATAATTATGACAATAGAAGAAGCACAAGCGCAAGTAGACCATTGGATAAAAACAGTTGGAGTTAGGTATTTTAATGAATTAACAAACACAGCCATATTGATGGAAGAAGTAGGGGAGTTGGCCCGAATAATGGCTAGGAAATATGGCGAACAGAGTTTTAAAGAAAGCGATAAAAATATTGATATGGCCGATGAGATGGCTGATGTAATGTGGGTTTTGATCTGTCTAGCCAATCAAACGGGGGTTAATTTGACTGAAGCCTTCGAAAAAAACATGGCCAAGAAAACCAAAAGAGATGAACTTAGACACAAAAACAATGATAAGTTGAAGTGATTACTTCTTCAGAAACTCTCTTACCACAGAATAAATAGATCCAAAAAGTGATAGGAGAATAAGTACAATAGTGAAAATAGGGAATTTCAATTGAAAATACTTGTCTAACCAAAATCCTGAGAAGGTGCCAATCACAATAATGCCAATCATTTGAAAGGCAATATTGCTATACTTTACAATGGCTCTAAATTTCTCAGACTTATCTTTAGGCTCAGTATTAGTTTTCAACTTTTACTGCTGGTTTTACATCAATGGGGTTTACAGGTTTTTGGTGTCCGTTTGAGCTAGCTTTACTTATGCCCATAGTACTTTTGCCATTAAACTCTGCACCTGATTCAATAATCAGTTTTGTGGAATTTATATCACCAGTGATGCTAGCGGTAGCTTTTACAGTTAGTAGTTCTGCAATATTTACATTCCCAGTTACATTGCCTGATACATCGCAATTTTGTGCTTTTATGTTGCCATCCACTTTGCTAGATGGACCTAAAACCAATTTGGTTTTAACTTGAATATTCCCCTTCACTGTCCCGTCAACGCGCAAATCTCCTTCTGATTGCACATCACCGAGTATGCTTGTCCCTGAGTTGATAATATTTATTTCCTGAGGGTTGAAAGTAGCACTTTTTGATGATTTAAACACCGTCATAATCTCTCTCCTTTATTGTTAATTCAAAACAAAAATACCAAAAAAAATAAAAAATGCCATAATAGTTTCATCAGTAAACGTGTGTTATTAAAAATGTTTGCTTATACAAAATATTTTTTAGTTAATTCGTTTGCTCATAGAAGAAGGAATAATAGTAATGAGTAGAATAAAGCTTAACGTATTAGGATTAAGCACTGGAACCAGCAGTGGTTCATATACATTAATACTTGGCGAGAGCAATGGAACAAGGCGATTACCTATTGTTATCGGTAGTTTTGAGGCACAAGCAATTGCCATCGAAATTGAAAAAATTGTGCCTTTTAGGCCAATGACCCACGATTTATTTTTAAATTTTTGCAAGCAATTTGAAATCCAAATAGTCGAAATTATCATTTACAATTTACATGAAGGTGTTTTTCATGCTAAATTAATATGTGAACAACACGGAGAAATGCGCGAAATAGATGCCCGCACTAGCGATTCTATTGCATTAGCGGTTCGCTTCAAATGCCCAATATACACCTATGAAGATATCATGGAGCAAGCAGGTATAGAGGTGAATGACGAAAGCCCAAATATGCCTGATATGATGGATGAGGAAGAAGATGATGAAGACAATCCAATTTTAGAAATAAAAAAGAACATATCATCGATGAGTGTGGAGGAATTAAACAAACAGTTAGATGAAGCCTTAAAAGTGGAGGATTATGCTTTAGCTGCTAGGATTCGTGATGAAATAAACAACAAGAAAAGCAAATAAACTATGGAAAGATTTAGCGGAGTATTTGGTATAATACTAATATTGGCAATTGCCTTTTTGTTTTCGAATAATCGAAAGGCAATCAATTACCGATTAGTATTTAGTGGTTTGGGAATACAATTATTGCTAGCCTTATTTATTTTAAAAACTACACCTGGACAAAATTTATTTGCGTGGGTAGGACATAAAATCGAGCAATTACTTCAATTAGCCGATAAAGGAGGAGAATTTGTTTTCGGAGGTTTAATTAAACCAGAATTGTTGAAACCTATTTTTGGTGACCAATACAGTTTCTTGTTTATGTTTAAGATTATGCCTACCATCATTTTTGTGGCGGTATTGGTAAACATTGCCTATCACATCGGATTAATGCAAATCATTGTTTCCTTTTTTGCAAGAATAGTTCATACTTTAATGAGAGTAAGTGGAAGTGAAGCCCTTTCTAATGTTGCTAGTGCATTTGTTGGTCAGGTTGAAGCTCAAATTATGATTAAGCCTTATTTAAGTACCATGACTATGAGTGAATTGTTGGCAAGTATGAGTGGAAGCATGGCTTGTATTGCAGGAGGTGTAATGGCAGTATATATTTCAATGGGTGTTCCAGCTCCTTATCTTCTAGCTGCAAGCATTATGGCTGCTCCTGCTGCTTTGGTTATATCTAAAATTGTTTACCCTGAAACCGAAGAATCGGAAACTAAAGGTGCAGTGAAATTGGAGGTGAAAAAATCTCATGCCAATTTGTTAGATGCCATAAGTCATGGTGCGAGCGATGGATTGAAAGTTTCTTTAAATGTTATTGCAATGTTAATTGGTTTCATTGCATTGATAGCATTGGTAAATATGATTTTAGCAAAAATTGGTGTTTTATTAGCAAGCACAGGGTTAAACCTAAGTTCAGTAGGTATTGATATCAACCACTTAAGTTTGAATTCTATTTTCGGTTCCGTTTTTTCAATATTTGCTTTTGCAATGGGAGTTCCAAGTCAAGATACTTTCATTGTGGGTGGATTAATGGGCAGTAAAATTGTAATCAATGAATTTGTAGCATATTCACAATTAACTCCTATGATTGCTCAACACATAATGCAACCTAAATCTATAATCATTGCCAGTTTCGCTCTATGTGGTTTTGCTAATTTTAGCTCAATTGCTATACAAGTGGGTGGAATAGGGGAGTTGGCTCCAGAAAGACGTTCAGACCTTGCTCGTCTTGGTTTTAGAGCATTATTATGTGGTACTTTGGCATCTTATCTTTCAGCTACTTTAGCTGGTATTATGTATTAAGTTTTAAGCGAATTCCAATTCGGAAAATTTTCTAAAGGATAGTATTTATTTAGTTCTTTATCAAATCTGCAAATTAGGTGGGTTAAGCCATTACTAATAAATAAATAGTCAACTTTAAATTGTGTATTGTATAAGGCTATTTGATTTAGAGTTTCTTGACTTAATTTAACTCCGGGTGCTTTACATTCAATGAGCATTATAGGTTTAGCTTGGTTGTCATATACCAGGATATCGAAGCGTTTTTTTAGTTGATTGAATTTTATCTGTCTTTCAACACTAATAAGGGATTGAGGGTATTCATTCTCAATTAAAAATCTTACAATATGTTGTCTTACCCACTCTTCTCGTGTTAATACCACATTCTTTTTCCTGATAATGTCAAAAATATAGCTTTTGCCATCTCCTTCAGATATTTTGAAATCGTATGCAGGAAAGTTTAATTGCATGAACTACGAATAAAATCAATATAAATGAATCATAATATTAGTTTTTCACACACTTGGTTGATTAATTAGTTTGATATAATGCAAAAGCTTCGATTATTTGCACATGTGTCTGAAAGCAACTTAGATTATCATAAAATACTACAAGACCTAAAGGGCAAAAGGTTTGCACCCATTTATGTACTAACTGGTGATGAATTTTATTTTATTGATGAGATAAGCGATTTCATTGAAAAAAATGCATTGACTGAATCAGAGAAGGGATTTAATCAAATGGTTGTGTATGCTAAAGACACCGAAATTAGGCAAGTGGTTGAGAGCGCTAAGCGCTTTCCGATGATGGCTAATTATCAAGTAATTATTCTTAAAGAAGCCCAATTATATAAGAACCTTGACGACTTTGAACAATATTTCGAAAAGCCAGTCCCCTCAACCATTTTGGTTATTAACCTAAAAGGAAAAAAAATGGATAAGCGAACCAAATTGTATAAGTTGGCTTCTAAATATATAGTATTTGAAAGCAAAAAATTATACGACAATCAGCTGCCAAAATGGATTATAAAATATTTGGCAGATAAGGGCTTTTCAATTAATGAAAAATCAGCTGCCTTAATTGCAGATTCTTTAGGCAGTGATTTAAATAAGATTAGCAATGAGCTTGAAAAATTGTTAATCAATAAAACCTCTGACAAAGTTATAACTGATGCAGATGTAGAGTCCAACATTGGAATTAGTCGTGAGTTTAATAGTTTTGAGTTGATAAGCGCGATTTGTGCCCGAAATACGGCTAGGTCTTTTTATATCAACCAACGACTTAGTAAAGCCAAAGATTTTTCGATTATTCCGTTTCTGACCCAATTGACTAATCTTTTAAGTAAATCATACATTCTGAGCAAAGCCCAAGCAAGTGAAAAAAAAGCTATTGAAAATGCTTTGGGCTTAAGTTATTATCAAGCTCAAGATGCCTCAAATATGGTAAGAAACTACACCTCCGATAGAATTGAAAGGATGCTTAGGCTATGTGCAGAGTATGATTTGAAAAGCAAAGGAATTGGAACTTCTAATAATAGTGATACTGCGTTGATGCAAGAACTTTTGGTCAAAATTTTCTGACAAAACCTAAAAACTTTTTTTTATTAAACTTTTTTCTAATTTTGGCAAACAATCATTTAACACAAAATTAAAACAAATAAAACAATATGAGAAAAATTTACCTTATGGGCATTATGGCATTAGCCTCTGCAACATTTGCGCAAGCCCCAAAAATTTTAAAATCTAAATTCCCTGCAGCTAATCTACCTGCTGTTTCTGCAAAGAAAATTACTGCATCTGATGTGTTTGTTCCATCTTCTGAGAAAATTGAAATTCCAAGACAAACAAGACAAACTAGCCTTAATAAAATGTCTAAGGCTACGATCATTGGAGTAACTCAAAATGATCAACAAACAAATGCTTCTATATACAATAGAATCCATGTTTTTCCTGATGGTAAAATTTCTGCTATTTGGACATTGGCTTCTGATGGACCAGATGCATCTTACATTACCCGTGGTGCTGGATACCAGCATTTTAATGGAACCAACTGGATGCCTTTAACTCAAGTTTCTACAAGAATAGATCCTGAGCGTACCGGATTTCCTTGCTATGCATATAACCCAACAACCAATGAGGAAATTATCATGTCTCATATCGTTAAGGCTCAAGGAACACCAAATGCTGGTGCCTCTGGAGGTTTAATGTTTAATAGAAAACCCGGAATTGGACCAGGTTCTGCTTGGACAGGTACTGCCGTATTAACTGAATCAGATTTATCAATTCCTTCTGTTTTATGGAATAGAACAAAAGTTTCGGGAGATTATGTATATGTAGTAGCTAGTTACACAGATTCATCAAGTACCGGAATACAA
Organism: Bacteroidota bacterium; assembly: GCA_010027395.1. Taxonomy (GTDB): domain Bacteria; phylum Bacteroidota; class Bacteroidia; order UKL13-3; family UKL13-3; genus RGVD01. The sequence continues at coordinate 4,181 of RGVD01000080.1, read as the reverse complement.
AAGAAAAGAGTTAAAAAAGCTGGAGTAATTGCACCAATGGTATTCTCTAGATATAAAGTTTCTACCAATACTTGGGATATTGTTAATCAAACATTACCAGGTTATGATTCTACCAGATATGCTTTTGGAGGTGGAGATAATTATAGTATTGATGTTAAAGGTAATGAAGTGGCTATTTTAGCTTGTGATTTAACGGATGATATCGCATTATGGAGATCTTCAGATAACGGTACCAATTGGACTAAAAAAGTTATCAAACAATTCCCTGTTGGTGCTTTAAAATTGCCTAGTCCTGTGAGAGTTGATACTACTTTAACTTCTGATGGTACTTGTAATGTAGTATTAGACGATAATAACAAAGCGCATTGCTTTTGGGGTCGTGGTTTAGTATTGTATGATGATACAACTAGCAGCAGTTTCTCTTTATTCTTAGGTCAAAATAGTATTGATTACTGGTACGAAGGTCGTCCTGATTCATCAATTACCTCGGTGGCTGGTAGCCCTGATGTAAATGGTGATGGTCAATATACTTTGAACTTTGCTTCAGGTGTTTTCACTAGAATTAGATACGGTAATACAAGTGCTACTTCTGCTCCTAATGCAACAATCGGACCTGATGGTACTATGTATTTATTATTTTCAAGTATCAATGAAGATCCTTCTATTGATGATGGAAATGGTGGAAAGTATAGAAACGTATATTTATCTTATTCAAAAAATAATGGTTTAACTTGGTCTGATACTGCTTTCAATGCATCAAGCTTTATTGGAATTGGTGAAGAACATGCTTTTGGTTCAATAGCTCGCACTGTTAATAGCTCATTACATTACACTTTCTTGCAAAGTGCTATAAATGGTTTATACAGCGCTTCCAATAACTCAGGAAAAACAGGTGATTTCAATGTATATTATGTTAATATTCCTGTTGCTGATGTTATGGCAGGAAAAGTTGGTGTGAAAGAATTGAAAAACAATGTTATTGAAGTAGGTCAAAACTACCCTAACCCATCAAATGGTTCTACAGTAATACCTGTAAACTTCAAACAAGCAGGTGATGCAACTGTAACTATTACTAACCTAATCGGTCAAGTTGTTTACAGCAAAACTTTCACTAATAATTCAATTGGTTTGAATAATTTAGAAGTTAACATGAACAATGCTAATGCTGGTGTATATATTTATTCAGTAGAAACTGAAGGATATAAAATAACCAACAAAATGATAGTTGAGTAATTACAATATTTCATTACAAAAACAAAATAGGCCGTTCGTTTGAACGGCCTATTTTGTTATAAGAAATCCTTTTTTTCTAGAATATTTTTCCAGGATTTAATATACCGTTTGGATCGAAGGCATATTTTATTCTACGCATTAATTCTAATTGTATTTCTGGCATTACAATATTCATATATTTCTTTTGAACAAGACCAATGCCATGTTCACCACTAATGGTGCCATTTAAGGTTTTACATAGCTCAAATATTTCAATAATGGCTGCATCTAATTCATTGTTCCAAAAATCATCGCTCAAATCGTCTTTTAAAATATTGACATGAAGATTTCCATCTCCTGCATGACCGTAGCATACACTTCTGAATCCGTATCTTTTGCTGATTTCCTTCACACCCTTAAACAGTCTGGGAAGTTCCGCTCTGGGTACAACCGTATCTTCCTCCTTGTATGTATTGTTGTGTTTGGTAGCCTCACCTATACTTCTTCTTATCTTCCAGAAATATTCCTTTTCTTCAGAAGACTGTGCAAATAAAACATCCGATGAATCATGGGAATACAAAACTTCACTAATGGCTTCACATTCTTTCATCATTACATCCATATCATTTCCGTCAACTTCTATCAATAAAAATGCTTCTACATCTTCCTTTATATCAAAATGAATATTCAATAATTTTGATGATAATCTAAAGCCATCTGGTTCTACAAATTCGCAAGCTGATGGGTTGCAGCCAGCTCTGAAAATAGCATTCACAGCTTCGCAAGCTTTTTCAGGGGAAGTAAATGATGCAAGCATTAACAAGGTTTGCTGAGGCATGGGAATTAGTTTTAATACCATTTTTGTAATGATGCCCAAGGTGCCTTCACTTCCAATCATCAAATGAGTTAGATTATATCCTGTTGAATATTTTAAGGTATTGGCACCTGTCCAAATAATATCTCCACTTGGTAAAACAACTTCAATATTCAACACATAATCGCGTGTTGTACCGTATTTAACAGCCCTTGGGCCTCCACTGCTATGGGCTAGGTTTCCACCTAAAAAACAACTGCCTTTACTTGCAGGGTCTGGTGGGTAAAATAAACCTTTTTCTTTTACAGCCTTTTGAAGGGCCTCGTTTATTACTCCAGGTTCAACAGTCACTTGAAAGTTTCTCTCATCAATATCAATAATTTGATTAAATCTTTCCATAGCAATAATAACCCCTCTGTGAATTGGCAAAGCCCCTCCACTTAAACCAGTTCCTGCACCACGAGGAGTAACAGGAATGTTTGCTTGGTTGCAAATTATAAGAATATCTGAAATTTCTTTTGCTGTTCGTGGTTTGATTACTACTTCGGGGTAATACCTCAAATCTTCTGTATAGTCATGGCTATATGCCTCCATTCCTTCTGAATCAATAATGACAAACGGTTCGCCAACTATACTTTTGAATTGCTTTATTTGCGTTTCAGATACTTTATTATATTGCATGTGCGAATTTAAATTAATATCACAACCACTATGTACAAGATAACAACAAAAAATCACCTCATTTCTCTTATTCTGTTTACTTTTTTTTACCTAAGTCATTCTTTGCTAATAGCTCAAAAGCAAGATATTAGTTTAGAAGATATATTTACCAAAGGAACTTTTTCGGCCAAGGGAGTGCAAGGTTTTACAAGTTTAAATGACGGTAGATATTATTGTAATTTAGATTCAAATCAGAACTTAGTGAAATATGAATTTTCAACGGGCAATGCAGTTGGAATATTGGTAAACCATGAAGATCTAAAATTTAATGCTAGTGACAAAGCAATTGACTTTTCGTCATTTGAGTTTAGCGAAGATGAAACTAAAATATTAATTCCAACAATGGCTGAAAGCATTTACCGTCATAGCTTCAAAGCCGTTTATTACGTATTTGATTTGACAAAAAAGAAATTGTCAAAACCGGTATCTGAGAAAATAATGCATGCCTCGTTTTCTCCAGATGCAAGTAAAATAGCTTATGTAAAAGATAACAATTTGTTCTATTATGATTTAAATAGAACGCAAGAATTACAGATTACAAAAGATGGTAAAATGAATAACATCATTAATGGCAGCACCGATTGGGTATATGAGGAGGAATTTGCCATTTGGAAAGCTTTTTTCTGGAGTCCAAAAGGAGATAAAATTGCTTTCTTCCGTTTTGATGAAAGCAAGGTGAAAGAGTTTGAAATGGCTATTTATGGCTCACTTTATCCAAGTCAAACAAAGTTTAAATACCCTAAAGCAGGCGAGGCTAATAGCATCATCAATATTTATGTGTATGATACAAAAAGTGAGCTGATTGCTGAAATGGAGACCGGAGGAGAAACAGATGTGTACTACCCAAGAATGCAATGGACAAAGGATAACAACAAAGTTTGTATTCAACGATTGAACAGATTGCAGAATAAATTAGAATTATTGATTGCTGATGCAAATTCAGGAAAATCAAATGTGATATATACTGAAGAAAATAAATACTATGTTGAGATTACTGATAATCTATATTTCTTAAAAGATGGAAAATCTTTTATCATCAGCAGTGAGCGTGATGGTTGGAATCATCTTTATCAATATGACCTTTCTGGTAAACTTATTAAACAAATAACCAAAGGGAATTGGGATGTAGATGAGTTTTATGGGGTGGATGAAAAAACGAAGACCTTGTATTATAATAGTGCTGAAACTGCAAATGGTAAAAAATCAATCAATGTTTCAAATCAAAGATATGTTTATAGCATTGGTTTAAATGGTAAGAATAAAGCCACAATAAGCTCTGCCAAAGCTTGGAACACTGCTATTTTTAATAGTGCTTTTACTTACTTTCTTAATGTAAGTTCTACTTTGAACAACCCAACTACATATGCATTATATGACGCAAAAGGCAAGCAGATTAGGGTTTTGGAAGATAATGCCAAGCTGAAAGATAAGTTGA
>RGVD01000079.1 GCA_010027395.1 Bacteroidota bacterium | reverse complement strand
AGAATTTGACATTACCTAATTACGCTATAATGGAATCACTACGAAAAGTAAAAAATGACAATTTTCATATTATAGTTTGCTGCAGGGTTTTACATTTGACAAATAAAATTCATACATGGCCATATTCATTTTCTTCGTTTTTCATTGGTACTTATCTCTATTTGGACAAACTTTTTTTTTACACCGTTATGCTGCTCATAAAATGTTTACTATGAGCAAAGGTTGGGAAAAATTCTTTTATATTTTTGCTTGGGTAACTCAGGGTAGCAGCTACTTAAATGCTAGGGCTTATGCCATTCTTCATCGCATGCACCATGCTTATAGCGATACAGAAAAAGATCCACATACCCCACATTTTTTCAAAGAGGTTTTTACCATGATGATGCACACCCGAGACATTTACAATGGCGTTCATCATGGTACAATTCAAGTAGAAGAAAGATTTGATAGAAACTTTCCTGTTTACCCTAAAATAGATAATCTAGCAGATGCTTGGGTCACCCGGTTGGCATTTGGCATAAGCTATGTAGTTTTCTATTATTTCTTTGCTAATTATTGGTGGGAATACTTATTGCTTCCGATCCATTTCTTAATGGGACCTGTACATGGTGCTATTGTTAATTGGGCTGGACATAAATATGGTTATAGAAATTTCAATGAAAAAGACCATTCAAAAAACACCTTAATATTTGATTTCTTAATGCTTGGCGAATTGTTCCAAAACAACCACCACCATGCAGGTTCTAAACCAAACTTTGCTGCTAAATGGTGGGAAATAGATCCTGTTTACCCAATTATAAAAGCTCTAGATTTTGTGGGTATTATAAAGCTTGCAAGGATAAACGCGTAGGATAAGACTGATTACAAATCTGTTTTAATTTTGCTCCAGATGATTTTTGCCTTTATTGGAGTTCTTCAGCAACAAACATATACATATTTATATTATACTTGTTGGTGAGCCCCGCATAATCCAACGCGCAACACCAACAAGGGCGGAAATTTGAAGATTGATTAATTAAATAAAATAATTAAGAAATTGAAATTCCGTTATTAAATATTTCTGCAACAAATGGATCATTTTCAGCAGTATCATCATTGGTAAAAGGGTGTAATTCAATAGAAGTATGTTTACCTAAAAAGCTTCCTAACATTTCATAATCAAGCATACGAATTCCAGTAAATTGCTCCGACCAAATTGCTAAATCAATATCAGAAAATTCGGTTTGGTTACCTAAGGCATAAGAGCCAAAAAGTATTACCTTGTTGGATTTTATTCCAATTTTTTCTAGGTCACTTACAAATATTTTTGCTTCGTTTATTGCATTTGTTCTAGCATCCATTTTCTTATTTTCTCTGTTTTTAAAATAGCCATATTACAATAATCATCCGTTGCAATTTTGTATGCTTTTAATTTATAATCAGGATACCTTGATTGGATATTCCATGAACTAATCACAGCTAAATAAGCATAATCCTTCTCTTCAAATTTTAATTTAGTTTGCTGTGCAATAAATTGAAGGTTATGAGTTCTAGCAGGAATATTTTCTTCATTATCTTTAATCCATTGCGCCTTCAATATTTTTTCAATTACCAAATGTAACATAAAAAGTAACATCAAGTTTTTCTTTCCTTCTTTCAAATATAGAGCAGTTTGCCAATCTTCATCAGATTGATTTAGCCAAAAAGTAATATATTCTTCTTTAGTCACTTCAATTCAAAAATAAGATTTTTATAGATAAGTTATTGCATAACCAAAACTTTTTTAGTGTGAGGCTTTTATTTTCGCGTTGCTAGAAATAGACTAAATACTGTTGGTATATTAAAATACTATAAACGATACCTTACCAACAATTCATAGTCTGAGGGAAACATTTGACTTCACCCTTAATATTAAATTTAAAAATTGACTAATTAAAAATACTATGTTAGCCTTCGTTGATGTTCCTTCACCAACAAGGGTGGGAAGATTTAATAAGTATTATTTATTTTAATATAACCCTAAAAACTCCACACTCTTTTCAATATCATCATGTAGCAACCTGTCTTGACTTACAAAGCTTACTTGCTTGCGGTACTCGGCTACAAAAGTTTCAATGGTAGCAGAGCTTTTTAAAGGTCTTCTAAACTCCAATGCCTGTGCTGCATTTAGCAATTCAATGGCCAAAATACGCTCAAGATTTCTAACTACTCTAAAGCATTTGGTGGCTGCATTGGCACCCATGCTCACATGGTCCTCTTGCCCATTGCTACTTACAATAGAATCAACAGAAGCAGGGGTACACAATTGTTTGTTTTGACTTACAATACTAGCTGCTGTGTACTGCGGAATCATCATACCCGAATTCAATCCAGGATTGCTTACTAAAAATGCTGGTAAATTCCTTTGCCCTGATATTAACTGATAAGTTCTGCGCTCAGAAATACTGCCCAATTCAGCCAAGGCAATGGCCAAGAAATCTAAATGTATAGCCAATGTTTGTCCGTGAAAGTTTCCACCCGACAAAATCAAATCTTCATCAGCAAATACATTGGGATTATCTGTTACAGAATTAATCTCAGTCGTAAATATTTTATGGATATGTTCAAAGGCATCTTTGCTTGCACCATGCACTTGCGGAATACACCTAAAAGCATATTGGTCTTGCACCTGCACCTTTGGTTGTTTGGCTATCTCGCTGCCCTCCAAAATGGCAAGTACATTTTTTGCAGTTTCAATTTGTCCTTTATGCGGACGCACATCATGTAGCAAATGATTGAATGGCTCTAACCTGCAATCAAAACCTTCCATCGAAACGCAGGCAATGGTATCAGCCATAGCAGAAAGCTTTTCGGTTTTCAATAAACACTGAACCCCATAAGCACTCATAAACTGAGTTCCATTAATCAAGGCCAAACCTTCTTTTGATTTCAGTTTGATAGGTTGTAAGTTATGCTTATCCAAAACCAATTTTGCATTGCGTATTTCAAAATGTGAGTTTTCTTTCACCCAAACTTTTCCTTCACCAATCAAGGGCAAACTCAAATGAGCCAAAGGGGCTAAATCGCCACTTGCACCCAATGAACCCAATTCATACACCACTGGAAGGATATTGTTATTGAAAAAATAAATCAATCGATCAACAGTAGCTAATTGCGCAGCTGAATGCCCATAAGACAGGGATTGCACTTTTAACAATAGCATCAATTTCACAATTTCATGGGGCACCAAATCACCCGTACCACATGCATGACTTAACAACAGATTTTCTTGCAATTGCTCCAAATTATCATTACTGATTTTGGTGCTATGCAAACTTCCAAAACCAGTATTGATGCCATAAATTGGCTTATCATTGTTTTCAAGTTTAGCATCTAAGTAATTTCTGCATTTTTCAATACGTGCCTTGGCGTCATCACTCAAACTAATTTCTTTATTGTTCTTGATAATGTCTTTAATCTCGGCTATGCTTATGTGGGTGGTAATTTTGTACATATATTAGTTGTTGGTTGATGGTTGGCAGTGGTTAGGCTTGCCTATTATTTATACTCTTTTAATTCTTCAAACTTTCAATTATTTCTTCAATGCTCAACAACTCTTGTTTGCTTCCATTAAGGTCTTTGAACATAAATTTCTGTTGTGATATTTCATCTGTTCCTGCTACAGCAGCAAAAGGAATATTGAGTTTGTTGGCAAAATCCAATTGCTTACCAATTTTCTTCACCACATCGGGATAAATTTGAGAAGCAATACCCGCATTACGTAATGCTGTAACCCCTTGCAGGGCATAGGTTTGACTAGCCTCATCAAAATAGCAGAACAATACTTTGGTGTGACTACCTTGAGTGTCCTCTGGGAACAATTTCAACTCTTCCAACACATCATAAATTCTATCCAAACCAAATGATATACCCACACCTGACACACCATCTAAACCAAATATACCAGTAAGGTTATCGTAACGTCCACCACCACCAATGCTGCTTTTAAGCGTTCCCTCTAGTGCTGCTACCTCAAATATACAGCCGGTGTAGTATGATAAACCGCGAGCTAATGAAAAGTCAATTTTAAGGTTAATTGATTTATTGATTTGTTGTAAGTTGTTTAATACAAATTCTAATTCTTCAATGCCTTTCAATCCTTCTGTTGAGGATTGTAATTTAGATTTCAGAGTTTGGAGCATTTCTTTGTCATCACCTTTAATGGTAATAATTTCGAATAAAGTTGCAATTTCATTTTCTGTAAAACCTAATGCTGATAGTTCTATAGCGACACCTTCTGACCCAATTTTATCTAACTTATCAATAGCAATAGCTATGTTTTGCAAATGCTCAACTCCTTTTACAACTTCGGCAATACCAGCTAATATTTTACGATTATTAATTTTTATTTCAACCTGAACACCTAATCCTTTAAACACCTCAGCATATATCTGAATCAAATCTAATTCATTCAACAAACTATCACTGCCCACCACATCAGCATCACATTGCCAAAACTCACGGTAGCGGCCTTTCTGCGGTCTATCTGCACGCCACACGGGCTGCATTTGGTATCGTTTAAAAGGAAAGGTAATCTCGTTTCTATTCATCACCACATAACGGGCGAAGGGAACAGTAAGGTCGTAACGGAAACCTTTCTCTGATATCAGTTTAGTTGCTAGTTGTTGGTTGTTAGTTGATAGAATTTCCGTGGTAATTTCTTTTAAATAATCTCCACTGTTCAAGACCTTAAATAACAATTTATCTCCCTCATCACCGTACTTGCCAGTAAGGGTCGATAGGTTTTCCATCGTAGGGGTTTCAATGGGCATAAAGCCGTATTTGATAAAAACCTTTTCGATGCTGTTTAAAATATATTTTCGCTTAGCTACTTCTTGCGGGCCAAAATCGCGTGTGCCTTTGGGAATACTTGGTTTTTCTTTTGCCATAATCAGTAGGCAAAGTAAAGCTAGTGTGGGCAAGTTTCAAAATCAAGCCACAGATTTCACAGATTGCACAGATATTAGATTTCACTCATCAATGAGCGTCTTTGCGAACGAAGTGAAGCAATCTCTTTATTGATAAGATGGCTTCGTCCCTCACCATGACGACAAAAAAGTTAATCTGAATTATGAAAGAGGTAGATTGTTAAATCTAATGAATTCATGGCATAAAAAAGCCCCTTGCGGGGCTTCTGTAATTTTTTTTAATGAATTAGTCTCTTCGACCTGCATATATCTGCAGATAGTAAAGCAAGGTAGCTATAGATGCAATTGCCGCCACCACATAAGTGCTTGCAGCCCATCTCAAAGCATCTTTGCTTAAGTCGTGCTCATCTTTTCTTACAATTCCACTGGTGTCAAGCCAAGCGAGAGCTCTGCTACTTGCATCAAACTCCACAGGCAGGGTAATCAATGAAAACAATGTGGTTAATGAGAATAATACGATTCCAATTAACAACAATGCAGGGAAAGTATTGATTAATAAAACACCTCCTAACAATATCCATTGTAAATAACCCGATGTAACACTCACAATAGGCACAATAGTCGAACGGAAGTTCAACCAAGCATAAGCTTTAGCATGTTGCACGGCATGTCCGCACTCGTGGGCAGCCACTGCAGCAGCCAAAACGCTTCTACCATAATATACATCTTGGCTAAGGTTTACTGTTTTATTTTGTGGGTTGTAATGGTCGCTCAATTGACCTTCAGCACTCAGAATTTTCACATCATAAATACCATGATCATTTAGCATTTGTTGAGCTATCTCAGCTCCTGTCATGTGGCTACTCAATCCAATTTCTGAATATTTTTTAGCTTTTGATTTAAACCTCCAGCTTACATAAAAGCTAAGTGCTAGAGGGATGATAAAATACATAAACATAGTTTTTCTTAATTTAGTATTGATGAAATTACAAACTGCGTACCACTCGCACAATGATGACTATTAATGCCATTAAGAACATTAAAATAGAAATTTTATTGATTCCATGCATCACTTTTAAGTTGAATGATGACGGACTGTCAGCATCTTGTTTTTTCCAAAATGTAACGTAAGACATGAATTTTTTAAACATGAGACAAATGTATTAAGTCAAACGAAATTACAAACAAAAATTATATCAGATTGTCTGTGTGAATAACGATTAAATGTCAAATCTAAATATAAATTTAGATTTGTCTAAAAATAATATATTTGCGCCATGTATTCGTTCACAGAAGAAAATTATTTGAAAGCAATTTATAAGCTTTCCGATAATGATGGCAATGGTGTTAGCACCAATTCTATTGCCGAAAACATGGAAACCAAAGCAGCATCGGTTACCGATATGATAAAAAAACTATCTGACAAAAAGCTGCTGAAGTACGAGAAATACAAGGGTGTAAACCTAACCCAAAAAGGCAAGGATGTAGCGTTACAGACCATTCGTAAGCACCGAATTTGGGAGGTTTTTCTTCACGAAAAATTAAAATTTGGTTGGGAAGAAGTGCATGAAGTGGCCGAACAATTAGAACATATCCAATCAGAATTACTCATAAATAAACTTGACGAGTTTTTAGGCTACCCAACTCACGACCCACATGGAGACCCTATTCCTGGTGAAAACGGAGAATTTCATAGTAATGCCTTTGTGAGTTTGGATACAGTGGAAGCAAACAAAAAAGTAATTTTGAGCGGTGTGATTAATCACTCGGTGCCATTTCTACAACATCTCAAAAAAATTGATTTAACACTAGGTCAAAAATTGATGGTAATAGAAATAAATGAATATGACCGCTCTCTAAAATTAGTATTAAACGGAAAAATTGAAATATTTATAAGTAACGAAGTAGCTAAAAACATTTTGGTAAAATAAAATGAATTCGTCAGACAAATCATTGAGTGAAGTGCACGAAAGTGTAAAGGTACCCGAAAAGCAAAATCGTTGGCGTACCTTCATGTCATTTATTGGGCCTGCCTACTTAGTAAGTGTGGGTTATATGGACCCTGGTAATTGGGCAACAGATATTGCAGGGGGTAGCAAATTTGGTTACAGCCTTATTTGGGTATTATTAATGAGTAACCTCATGGCTCTGCTATTGCAGAGTTTAGCCGCAAGATTGGGCGTAGTTAAAGGTTGGGACTTAGCACAAGCAAGTAGGCAGCAGTTTGGACAGTGGGCCAATTTTTCTTTGTATGCCTTTGCCGAAATTGCCATAGCTGCATGTGATTTAGCAGAAATAATAGGAATGGCAATCGGATTGAATTTGCTTTTTCATTTGCCTTTGCTGTATGGCATTCTTATCACTGCTTTTGATACTTTTTTATTGTTACTCTTGATTAACAAAGGCATTCGTAAGCTAGAACTATTCATAGTAAGTATGGTAAGCATAATTGGTCTTTCCTTCATAGCCCAACTATTCATTGTTAAACCAGACTCTATTGAAATCTTGAAAGGTTTTGCTCCTAGCTCACTTTCAGGAGATGCATTGTACATAGCCATTGGTATCATTGGTGCTACGGTTATGCCGCATAATTTATACTTACATTCATCTTTGGTTCAAACCAGAAAATTCAGGAAAGACAATGCAGGTATTAAAGCCGCCCTTAGATACAATTTTTTTGATTTAAGCATTGCCTTAAACCTTGCTTTTTTTGTGAATGCCGCCATATTAATATTAGCAGCTTCAGCCTTTTTTACCAATGGTTTTCATCAGATAAGTGATATCAAAGATGCGCACGTAATGTTGAACTCCTTATTTGGAAGCCTTGCCCCTACCCTATTTGCTATTGCCTTAATTTGTTCAGGTCAGAGTTCAACCATTACAGGTACACTAGCAGGTCAAATTGTGATGGAGGGATATTTAAACTTAAGGATTAGCCCTTGGCTAAGAAGAACCATAACCCGCTTAATTGCCATTCTTCCTGCTATTTTCACCATACTTTATTATGGGGAAGATAAGCTAGGTGAATTACTTATCTTAAGTCAAGTTGTTTTAAGCCTTCAATTGGGCTTTGCCATTGTCCCGCTTATTCACTTCACAAGTAATAAGAAAATAATGGGAGAGTTTGCCATATCAGATACTATAAAATATTTGGCTTGGGCTGTTGCCATCATTATTATTTCATTAAATGTGAAATTGGTAATTGAAGAAGTCAGCTCATTTATAGAAGGTTTATCCGATTCATCTCAATGGCTTGAAATACCAGTTTTATTGGTGGTAATTTTTGCATCTCTACTTTTACTATATATCGTTTTCCAACCCTTGATAATAAAATTCACCCAAAAAACTTACTTGCCTCATGGATCTGCTAGCAGAATAGAAAAGATAGAATCATTTTCTTATATTTCTCTGATAATGACAAGGCATCCATTCAACATGCTTTGGCTGTTGGTGGGACTAATGCAGAATACCTATTAATACATATTGTTGAATCAGTAGCTGCTGCAAGGTATGGTGGTGAAGTAATGGATAATGAAAGTTTAGAAGACTTATACAACATAAACGAATACAAGAAAAACTTAGTTGAGCTAGGATATAAAGCAGAAACCATACTAGGATATGGAAGAAGGGCTAAAAACATTGCAGAAATATCCAAAGAAAATAGTATTGAGCTATTAGTGATGGGGGCGCATGGACATGCTGCATTGAAAGATTTTATTTTTGGTTCAACCGTTGATGCAGTAAGGCATTTAGTGAGTATACCTGTTTTGGTTGTTCGCGTATAATTAAATTATACATTCAAAATTTACATGCCGATAGCTATTTTCGCTTCGTTATTGAGCTTATTTAATTATTCATGAAAAAAACAATCATACTCCTTTTAGTATTAGCAGCTATAAGTGCCAAGGCACAGACAAAGACTGACTCGCTTAGTCTGGACAGTTTACATGATGTAGAAATTAGATTAATGGGTTTGAGCGAGCGGATGATTCAATCCTATGATGAAGAAGAGAGACTGACTAGCGGTAAGAACTTTATTCGCACACTTGTGAGGGCAATAAAAGTGCAAGGTTCATATTACTACCCTTTTGATTCGTTGAAGGCGGTTTCGATCCTTCACGCTCCAGATGATATGTTTAGAATAATGACATGGAATTTGGGAACCAATGAAGAGGAGTTTCATTACTATGGTTTAATCCAAATGAATCCAGATAAAATAAAGAAGATTAAGGATACCAGCAACTTAAGACCTTATTACCCATTAATTGATAGAAGCAGAAGAATCAACAACCCATACGATACCATTACGAGCGCTGATTTTTGGTGGGGATCCACTTATTACCAAATGGCATTGAACAAAGCAGGCAAAACAAAATTTTACACCTTAATTGGTTGGGATGGCAATACCAGTAGAAGTAACAAAAAGGTGGTGGACGTATTAACTTTTCAAAACAACTTACCTGTTTTTGGTGCACCCATTTTTGATGTAAAGGGAAAGAAACCATTAAAAAGAATGATTTGGGAATTTAGCAATTTGGCCACTATGACCTTGCGATATGAGGTGAAGAAAAACCTATTAATTTATGAAAATATAGTTCCTCCAAAACCTAGTAATTTAGGTATGTACGAGACATATCTTCCTGATGGAAGTTATGATTTTATGGCTTGGAAAAATGGAAAATGGCAGATAACAGGCGAACTGAAAGATTTTAAAATGAGGTAATATTATTCTCCTTTACCAAGTTCTAAAACTTCTTGACTGAATCCTGTAAAACTAAATCCGCCATCATGGAAAAGATTTTGCATGGTTACCATACGACTAAGGTCACTAAACATGAGTACACAATAATCAGCACATTGCTCTGCATCGGCATTACCTAAAGGACTCAAAGCAGAAGCATAGTCGAAGAAATTACCAAAACCTTTTACACCACTACCTGCGGTTGTCATAGTAGGACTTTGAGAGATAGTATTCACACGTACTTTTCTTGATTTACCATAGTGATAGCCAAAACTTCTGGTAATGCTTTCCAATAATGATTTAGCATCAGCCATTTCGCTATAATGTGAGAAAACCCTTTGCGCAGCAATGTATGTTAAAGCTATAACTGACCCCCAATCATTAATGGCATCTTTTTTATAGCAAATTGCCAATAAACGATGAAAGCTAATAGCCGATATATCTAAAGTATCATGCATGAACTTATAATCTAAATTGGTATAATCATTACCCTTTCTAATGTTCATACTCATTCCCACTGAGTGTAAAATAAAATCAATTTTACCACCCAAAATCTCCATCGACTTATCAATAAGATTTTCCATGTCTTCGTTTTTACTTACATCACATGGAATTATTTGCGCATTGTTACATACGGCTGCCAATTCCTTAATTTCGCCCATGCGCATGGCCACAGGTGCATTAGTCAGCACAAATTGAGCACCTTGCTCATGGCATTTCAAAGCAACTTGCCAAGCAATACTTTTATCATTTAATGCTCCGAAGATTATTCCTTTTTTTCCTTTTAATAAGTTATTCATTTGTGTTCTTAGTTTTGGGTCTTGGTTTAGTAAAATATGTCCATAAATAACATAAATTGATTTACTAAACGCATAAAATTATTACTTGGCAATTTTAAGGTTTTTAACTTTAGATTTGAAAATATTTTTACAATGAAGACAAACAAGTTAGCCTTTTTAGCCACAGCCCTACTTTTTATTGTGTTAAATTCTGTTGCACAACCTTTTACCAAAAGTGATTATCAGCATGGTAAATTGAACCCCATGCGAACCTGCTTTGATGTGAACCTATATGAAATTACTTTAAAAGTGAACCCCTCTCAAAAATACATATCCGGAAAAAATCAAATTTCATTTACAATACTTAAAAATACACGAAAAATACAATTGGACTTATTTGCAAGCATGCAGATTGATAGCATCCTTTACCAAAACAAAACCATACCATTCGAAAGAGATAGCAATGCCTTCTTCATTAGTTTCAACAAAAAAATAAAAAAAGGAAGCCAACAGAGTCTTACTGTTTTTTTTAGCGGAAGACCCATAGAAGCCAAAAAAGCCCCATGGGATGGAGGATTTGTTTGGAGTAAAGACACTACTAATA
>RGVD01000078.1 GCA_010027395.1 Bacteroidota bacterium | reverse complement strand
TTAAGCACATCAAATTAAGCCTTGACTGAATTGGTTTTCGTATTCAGTGTCTACCAGCAAGTTCCCTCCATCAGCAGCTTGAGTTGCCAATTGATCACACCTTTCATTTTCAATATGACCTGCATGACCTTTAATCCATTTAAAATTTATCTGATGAAGTTTGTATAATATTAAAAATTTCCTCCAAAGGTCTGGATTTTTTTTGTCCTTAAATCCTTTTGCTTGCCAACCGAATACCCATTTCTTTTCAACTGCTTCACAAACGTATTTGCTATCTGTGTGGATGGTAACATCCATGTTCGATAATTTCAATTGTTCAAGAGCAACAATCACAGCTAGCAATTCCATTCTATTGTTAGTCGTGTGTTTATATCCTTGTGCAAGTTCTTTTCGATGCTTGCCGCTAATCATAACAATGCCGTAGCCTCCAGGTCCTGGATTGCCTCTGGCTGAACCATCAGTGAAAATATCTACTTTCAAATTGAATTATTTAGTATTCGATAGTTTATATGTACCCGATACTTTAACAGCAAAGGGCTCTCCACCTCGCTCTTGAGAAGGTGTGATTATTAAATCCAAATTCACTTTCCAGGTATTGGCTTTAATTAGTTTTCCTTTGATGCTACCTCCATTTATTTTGTAGTTTCCCCTATCAAGGCAAAAGCAGCTTCTTGTGAAGTATGCTTTGGCATCTAAAAGTGTATCTCCTGATAGAACAAATGATTTTGATTTGCTATCTAATTCAAATACAATACGCTCTCTAAATTCATCATCCGCAACGCTTTCTCTATCCTTTGCTTTAAAGTTATAATCGAAAACCAATTTATTTCCCTTCTTGATATCATAATCAAAATAAATATTATCGGCTTGGTTTAGTTTTATAGAACTGCATTTGATTACTTTAAAGGTTTTTATCTCTGGTGTAACTTTTTCTTTTATAGTTTTATTAACTTGTGCTGATAGCCAAGTAATATTTGATAAGGCAATTAATAACAGTAGATTTTTCATAGGTCAAAAATAATCACTTAGCTTCAATTTTCTAAAATCAATTGGTTATTTTAAATGAATAGTTGAAGAATAACTTAAAGATGTTTATTTCGTGAGTCAAAAAATATTCAGATTAGCAGTTGATAATGGATTTTAAGTCGTTTTTCTTTTTGTGTTTAGGCTGTTTAAACTATGTGCTATTGAGCATATCAGTTTTCATATTTTTTATTTTTCTAATTATATTTAGTAATAATTTTAGGAATAAGCCAAAAATAAAGAGTTACAGCCAATACATGTTTTTCCTTTTCTTTTTTTTGTTTGGCTCGCTTGGATATTTATGGCAAGATGCGATTGAAGCTGCTCTTAATAAATCAGATGAAATACCGTTTCCAATTATTTTGAACCTTTTGTTATATGCACTAGTATGCGGTTCAACAGGTGCTTTAATAGGATACATTTTTTATTGGTTATCTGATAAGGTGAACACACTTTACCAAATAAGATTTATTAATGTTTCGTTGCTTTTTAGTTTGGCACTATTGTCTTCAGTTATAATGTTTAAACCATTTTATGAAAGCTTGAATTTGTTTGAAAAACATAAAAAGAAATTCAAAGCCAGTGGAATAGTTAGAAATGAAATAGGACTTTTCAAAGAAGAGATAAATAGTTCTAAAGAAATAAAAGCATCAACCTTCAAAGAGTGCATGGCCTTTGATATTAGAGATACCTTGGATGTGTTTTCTGATGGTGTTAATACCATCACAATCAGACAAACGGGCAATAGTCAATTTTATACTTACACGCTTTCAACTGATAATATTTCGGATGTTAAAGCAAGTATATTAAAATCTAAAATGGGTGTAAAGTACCTTGTTATTCTAGTATTGATGAGGCTTATTAGTGGTTTATCTAATCTTTTGATTTTTAATAAATATGGTCAGTGTTTGTACGAAGAATTGTTAAATGATTTTGAATATGGAATGGCTAAAAATCTTAAGAATGAAATTATTTTGAACAAACAAGATTTCATTTCAGACAGTGTAGTGTATACCCCAAAATGGAGGATTAGGCTATAAATAAGTATTGTTTGATAATGATATTACATCAAGCGGTATAGCAACTGTGAAAATTAGTCAAACTAAAACTAAGCAGCACTTGTATTGGCCTCTTTATGAATTTTTTTTACTAATCCTTGAAGTACATTTCCTGGACCACATTCAATAAAGTCAGTTGCTCCATCTGATGCCATAGCTTGCACCGATTGCGTCCATTTTACTGGGGCTGTTAATTGGCTTATTAAGTTTTGCTTGATTTCATCCACATCGCTCACTGCTTTTGCCACATAATTTTGGTAAACTGGGCAAATAGGCGTATTAAATTGTGTTGAGTGTATAGCTGCTTCTAATTCAACTTGGGCAGGTAGCATGAAGGGTGAGTGGAATGCACCACCCACTTGAAGAACTAGGGCACGTTTGGCTCCTGCAGCTTTTAATAATTCGCAAGCTATGTTTATACCTTGAATTGACCCTGATATTACCAATTGACCTGGACAATTATAATTGGCTGCCACTACTACTTCATCAGTGATAGACGCGCAAATTTCTTCTACCTTAGCATCTTCTAAACCCAAAACTGCAGCCATAGTTGAAGGCTTTATTTCGCAAGCTTTTTGCATGGCCATAGCACGGGCATATACCAATTTCAATCCATCTTCAAAACTCAATGTTTTGTTGGAAACCAAAGCTGAAAATTCGCCAAGGCTATGACCAGCCACCATATCGGGGGCAAAAGAATCAGCCAAACACATGGCTTTGATTACGGAATGTAAAAACACCGCAGGTTGTGTAACACGAGTTTGTTTCAAATCCTCGTCAGTGCCATTAAACATTAAATCGGTAATGCTAAAGCCAAGAATTTCATTGGCTTTGTCAAAAAGTTGTTTAGCCAAAGCTGATGACTCGTAAAGGTCTTTTCCCATGCCCGCAAATTGTGCACCTTGTCCTGGAAATATGTATGCTTTTTTCATGTAAAAGTTATTTGAAGTTTATTCTCCGTAGTATTCTACAAAGTTGTTTTCAGTTTCGATTAGTTTCAAATAATGCAATTTGCCATCCGTAATTTTGGCATCAAGAATTTCCCAAATGGCTACTATAATATTTTCAATAGAAGGCATTTGACCTTTTAAAAAGTCTATATCCTCATTTAAGTTTTTATGGTCTAGTTTTTCGGTAACTTCTTCTTTAATAAGCGCTTTTAATTCTTTTAAATCCATTACCATACCAGTATCTGGATTAGCAATCCCTTTGACTGTTACAAACAATTCAAAATTATGACCGTGATAGTAATGATTGGCACATTTACCAAAAAAGGCTTCATTTTCTTCTTTGGTCCATTTTGGATTAAATAATTTGTGTGCCGCATTGAATCTTTCCCTACGTGTAATATATACTATTTTTTGTCTATCACCCATTTAGCTATAAAAATCAAGTGCAAATATAGGCTTTGCCTCAAAATATCAAGCAAAATATCTGTTTTAGGACTACAAATGCAATGGATAACTTAGCAATGGATAATCATAACAAGACATCAATTCTATAATTTTAATTTTCCAAAACCACAATTTCAATATCATAAACATTCATACTTTTTCTTACTTTCGCCTAATGATTATAGTAACAGGAGCCGAGGGTTTTATTGGTAGCTGCTTAGTTGCAAAGCTCAACCAAGATGGATTTAATGATATCGTTTTAGTAGATGATTTTGGGGTGGTGAAGGGAAGAGAAAAGAATATTGAAAACAAAAAATATACCCAGAAAGTTGAGCGCAAAGAATTCTTGCCTTGGTTGAAAAAAAATGCCAATCAAACAGAATTCGTCTTTCACATTGGTGCACGCACAGATACTACAGAAAAAGACGAGGCTATTTTCAAGTTATTAAACTTAGATTTTAGTAAACAACTTTTTGAAATTTGTGCAAATGAAGGTATTCCATTGGTATATGCTTCTAGTGCTGCTACTTACGGAGATGGAGCAAATGGCTATGATGATGATGTGAAGGGCTTGGATAAATTGGTACCTATGAACCCTTATGGAAACAGTAAACACAATTTTGATAAATGGGCCGTAGAGCAAAGTAAACAGCCCTATTTTTGGGCAGGATTGAAGTTTTTCAATGTATTTGGACCTAATGAATACCACAAAGAGCGCATGGCTTCGGTAGTATTTCATTCTTACAACCAAATCAAGAATACGGGCAAGGTGAAATTGTTCCGTTCCCATAGAAATGATTATAAAGATGGGGAGCAAAAAAGAGATTTTATATATGTGAAAGACCTTTGTGATGTGTGTATGTTTTTATTACGTAACAGAAAGCATACTGGCTTGTATAATTTAGGATCAGGTCAAGCTCGTACCTGGAATGATTTGACAAAAGCGATTTTCAAGGCCTTGAATTTGGAGCCTACTATTGAATATGTAGATATTCCTGAGGATATAAGAGATACTTACCAATACTTTACTGAGGCGAATATGAAAAAGCTTCATGATATTGGCTATGACAATACATTTACAAGTATTGAAGATGCCGTTGCTGATTATGTGAAGAACTATTTAGAGACTGGGAAATACATTTAATTAAGTTTTGAATAAAATAATTTCAAAATACTTTCTTTTTTTGCTGATTGGTCTTTCAGGACTAAGTGTATCTCTGCTTGTTGAGCAAAGGTATATTGAAAATACTGATGTGCAGATTGAGGATAAATATAAGACCGCTGAATCTATTATCCATGATAAGGAATTGCAGTTTGTTGAAGTATTTCAAAACCAATTGCGCGATACCACCAACTTAAGAAAAAAATGGGTTGATTTGATTGATATTAATAACAAAAATCAAATCATTATAGATGTATTTAAAAACGATACACTTCAGCTTTGGACTAGCAACATCATAAATGTAAAAAGGTTATTAAGTCAATTAAAACCTGGCATTAGTTTAATCAATAGCAGCAATGGTTCCTATTTGGTTTACTTTCAACCTTATGGTTCCTACAAGTTTGTGCTGATGTATAGCCTACGAACCAATTATTCTTATCAAAACCAATATTTAGAAAACGAATGGAGCAACGAACTCTCATTTTTAAAAGATGCAGTTATTAGCCCTTCACCAATAAAAGATTTTTTTGACTTGAAAAGTAGGGGAGGTAATTACCTTTTCTCACTTCAGATTTTTTATAACCAAGAGAATGATGAGCCTTTTATTTGGTCTTTAATAATACTTTTTTGCATCGTATCATTTATTAGCTCAAATTTACTTTTTAGGTTTTACATAAGAAAGAATGTCGTATTAACAAGTATCGTATTCATTGGCATAGCTGCATTAATAAGGTATGTAAACATTGCACTTCACTTACCTGTTTTCTTATACCACTTGGAGATGTTTAAACCACAGGCTTATGCTTCTTCTAATTTATTAGGTTCATTGGGAGATTTTTTGATTACAGTCCTACTTTTATTGTGGTATTTTTTAATTCTAGAAGGTGTAAGAAGTAAACCACAATCAAATAAAATGGGAAGCATTCTTTATGCGGTTTGCTTTTCAATGGTAAGCATTTTAGCTGCTGATTCGGCCTTCGATTCTATAAGGAGCTTGGTTTTCGACTCTCAAATATCATTTGACTTTAATAATATATATAGCATTGATAGTTTTACCATCATTGCCCTTCTCATATCGGTTTTGGTGCTTCTTATTTCATTTTTTGCTACCAAAAACTTGTATAGGTTTTATATTAACTCCTATTTATCCAATCCGCTTAAATGGATAATTTTTATTTTTTGTTTGGTGTTTTTTCAACCATTGATTATAAAGTATGTATTTGAAAGAGGAAGTTATCATTTAATAGAAACAACTATATTAATTTCTGTCTTTTTCGCTTTTAATTATTTTGGTAGGAAAGTAAATCGCTTTCAATACTATTTTCTTTTAATCATTTGCATATCCTTCTTTTCATCTGTATCTATCTACAGATGGAATTATATAAAAGAACAAGAGAATAGAAAATTATTTTCTAATAAATTACTTTCACAAAATGATATTACTACAGATTATTATCTTAAATCAATTGAACATAAATTAATAGATGATAAGTACATTAAGTATTATTTTATTAATCCTATAAGTTTAAAATCTCAATTCGAAAAACGCTTAAGATTAATTTATTTTACAGGTCATTTAAGTCGTTATGAAATTTCCGTTTTTGATTTTGATACTATCGGAAATCACTACAAAGTGCGAAACCCTTTTTCATTTAAGCAGCTTGACTATGCCTATAAAAACCAAACTATACCCACCATTGATAATTATTTTAAATACCTTAAAAATGGAGCTGATTTAAAAGGATATTTAGCCAAATTTCCTGTGAAAATGGGAAGACAGAAATTGGGTTATATTTTTATTCAGTTACAACCTAAATTAATTCAAGAGGACAACCGATTTGATGATTTGTTGATTGAAGGTTTTAGGCAAACTAAAAAGCGAAAGATTGATTATTCATATGCTATTTACCATGATAAAAACCTTGTTAGTCAAAGTGGCAATTTTCCATATAGAGTAACTAGCACTTGGCCAACACCTAACAGCCAGTATTTATTAACAACACAAAATAAATACAACCATCTTCTTTTTGCGGATAAAGACCAGATGCTTGTGGTGGTTAGTAAACCTGAAGATAAATTGTTTGCTCCATTAGGATTATTTAGTATAGAGTTTACCTTCTTTACCTTAATATTGATAGTTATGTTGGCTATTTATGCCGCTTTCAATTGGAGAGAACTAAAGAAATTTACTTTTTACAATACAATAATATTTACCAAGGTTCGAAATTTAGTAAATAGACTTTTACTTGTTAAAGACCCCGATGTGGTATTAATTAGAACACGTATTCAAATAGCAATTGTATTAATTGTTTTTATAACCTTGGGTGTTACGGCATACTTCACTATTAGTTTTATCAGCAATCAGTACAATGATAAGCAGAATGAGAAATTGATGAAGAAAATTCACAACGTGGTAAATACCATTGAAAGCGAAAACCTTTCTGATTTAAACACAATTAACAGAAGCGATGCAGAGGCATTTATAAATCAAATTGCCGATTTTTACGAAACAGATATTACCATTTTTAATTTGAATGGCGAGATGGTGACCTCAACCACCAGTAAGATTTATGAAGATGGTGTAATTTCACATTTGATGAATGCCAATGCCTTTTTTCATCTTAATTTTTTGCGAGAGTCTCAGTTTAGCCAAAACGAAATGATTGCAAATTTTGGATACATTGGTGCTTATGTACCTATATTTAAGAACGAAAAAGAAGTAATAGGATATATTCAGTTGCCTTATTTCAACAAGCAATCCGATTTGCTTAATGAAATATCTAGCATCATCGTAGGTTTTATTAATCTGTATACCGCCCTGTTTATTGTAATTGGTTTTATGGCTTACCTCATATCCACAAGCATTTCATATCCACTTATTTTAATTCAAAACCAATTGAAGAAAACCATATTAGGTAAAAATGAACCTATCAAATGGAAGCGTAAAGATGAGATTGGAGATTTGGTAGAACAATACAACTTGATGATAGATAAATTGGCTGAAAGTGCTAATATACTTGCCCAAAGTGAGAGGGAAGGAGCTTGGAGAGACATTGCCAAACAGATTGCTCATGAGATCAAGAATCCACTTACACCGATGAAATTAAGTGTGCAACATCTTGAAAGAACCTGGAACGACAAGTCACCCAAACTGGAAGATACTTTTAAAAGGGTTACCAAAACGCTTATTACCCAAATTGATATTTTGAATGATTTAGCCAGTGAGTTTAGCAGTTACGCTAAGATGCCTGATCCTGTAATTGAAAATATACTATTATATAATTCATTAAAGAGTATAGCAGATTTATATACAGGCACGGATAATGCTGAAATATTACTTGAATGTCCTGATGATTTGTATGTTTCATTTGATGAAGGCTATTTGAATAGGGTTATTACCAATTTGGTTAAGAACGGTATTCAGGCTGCTAATGATGGCGAAAACCCTAGTTTAGAAATTCTTGTAGATACTTCATTGAGTGATTCTGTAATCATTCAAATAAAAGACAATGGAACTGGTATTTCTGATGAAAAAGCGGGCAATATTTTCACTCCATATTTCAGTACAAAAATAAGTGGAATGGGTTTAGGCTTGCCAATCGTTAAAAATATGGTTGAAAGCTGTGGAGGAAAGATTTGGTTCGAAAATAATATAGATTTAGGAGCAAGTTTTTTTGTGAAACTGAGAAAAGTGGATTTGGAATAGACAAGAAATTTTCTTATGGATATATAGAAACCAAATATCTTTTCAGTGCAGACTAAAAGCAAAAAACCTCCATTCTATTGAGAATGAAGGTTTTTAAATTTACCCAAAGATAATTGGCGGTGCGGACGGGACTCGAACCCGCGACCCCCTGCGTGACAGGCAGGTATTCTAACCAGCTGAACTACCACACCAACTGTTTTTGAGGACTGCAAATATACATCGTTTATTTATCTTCGCAAGTGTTAAGGAAATATTTTTCAAATATTATTTGTTTGCTTAACATTGCCACCGAATTAAATGTAAATTCATTCACTAAAAACTAATTTATAAAGATATTTATATGGCTTATTTTGATTTTGAAAAACCAATAGAAGAACTTGAAGAGCAATTACACGACTTAAATAAAACCCAAGAAAAAGGAAAAGTTGATGTGTCAAAGTCGATTGATGAATTATTGGTTAAAATAGAAGAAACGAAGAAAGAGGTATACTCGAAACTAAATGGTTGGCAAAGGGTACAAATTAGCCGTCATGCCGATAGGCCCTACACCTTGGATTACATAGAAAATTGTTTTGAGAACTTTATTGAATTACACGGTGATAGAAATGTGAAAGATGATAAAGCCATTGTGGGCGGTTTTGCTACTATTAATGGACAGGCTGTGATGGTAATTGGACACCAAAAAGGTAGAAATACGAAGCAAAGACAATTTAGAAATTTTGGCATGCCCAATCCAGAGGGTTATAGAAAGGCTTTAAGATTGATGAAATTGGCTGAAAAGTTCAATAAACCCATTATTACGCTTATTGATACTCCGGGTGCTTCTCCTGGACTTGAGGCTGAGGAGCGAGGACAAGGTGAGGCCATTGCTAAAAACTTAATGGAGATGAGTGTTTTGAAAGTGCCTGTAATATGTATTGTAATTGGAGAGGGTGCAAGTGGTGGAGCTCTGGGAATAGGAGTTGGAGATAGAGTTATGATGCTTCAAAATACCTGGTATTCGGTAATCTCTCCTGAAAGTTGTTCATCCATTTTATGGAGAAGTTGGGAACATAAAGAGAAAGCAGCAGAAGCCCTTAAACTTACAGCTACAGATATGTTAAACAATAAGTTGATTGATGGTATTATTCCAGAGCCATTAGGCGGGGCTCATGCAAATCCTTCGATGATATACACAGAGTTCAAGGAAACCATAAAGAGAGAGTTAGATACTTTAGGCAAAATGAAAGCTGATGAACTTATATCAAGTAGAATAGAAAAGTTTTCTGCTATGGGAGATTTTAAAGAGAACTAATTCGGTCTTGCTTAAAATTAATATATACTTTAATTTTCTACAGCCATTAGTTCCTCAAAAGCTTTTTCATAATCAGCTTCTTTAATAAGAAGCTCGCTTTTTAAAATAGTCAATACCTTTTGCAATTCTGAAATTTTGCTTGCATTGCTCGAAATAGAAGGATCGGCAAAACTTAATTCAATAGTTGAGATTTCCTTTTTCAACCGCTCAACCTCCGCTTCAATTATTTCAAATTTTTTGCGGATGCCTTGTATATGGTTTTTGCTAGGCTTGTTTTTATCTTCTTGTTTAATTTCAGTTTTCTTTTCTTTTACCTTTTGAATAGAAGCGGGATTTAACTTTTCATTTTTTAGTTTTTCTTCTAATCTCTTGTTATTCCATTCTTCCCATTCGTGATACGAACCCAAGTATTCCTTCAATTCTTCATCTTCAATCCACCAAATTTTATTAGCAATGCTGCTCACAAAAAACCTATCGTGACTAACAGTGATAAATGTGCCTTCGTATTGCTGCATTGCTTTAATTAAAATATTAATGCTACGCATGTCCAAGTGATTCGTTGGCTCATCTAATAATAGAAAATTAGATTCTGTAAGTAAAGTCTTAGCTAAAGCCACACGGGCCTTTTCACCACCACTTAAAACTTTTATTTTCTTGAATACATCATCACCAGTAAATAAAAAGCAACCTAAAATAGTTCTAAGTTCGGTTTCAGGTCTATCACTCGCATGGTGCGAAAGCTCCTCTAAAATTTCGACATTTACATTTAATGACTCCAATTGATGCTGCGCATAAAACGCCTCAGTTACATTATGTCCACGGGATATTTTGCCTTCAAAAGGTTCAGTACCTGCAATCATGCGAAGCAATGTGGATTTACCTTTTCCATTTGCTCCGATTAAAGCAATTTTATCTCCTTTTTCAATCCTAGCAGTTGCATTTTCAACAATGTCAACCATAGGGAATGACTTAGAAACATTATCTATCTCAGCCACCACACGCCCAGATTGAAAGGCCAATCTAAATTGAATATTAATGTCTGCATTGTCTTCCTCAGGAGCTTCAATCTTATCAATTTTATCAAGCATTTTCATTCTGCTTTGCGCCATTGCAGCCTTACTCGCTTTTGCCTTAAATCGATTAATGAGTTTTTCTTGATCTTTTATAAATTGTTGTTGGTTATCAAATTGCCTTTGTTGCAGTTCGTCTCTTTCTAATTTTGATTCAAGGAAGAAGCTATAATTACCCGCATATTCATATAATCTTTGATTGGCTACCTCAACCGTTTTATTAATCATTTTGTCAAGAAACTCTCTATCATGACTGACAACAACTACAGTTCCTTCATATCCTTGCAAATAGTTTTCTAACCAT
>RGVD01000077.1 GCA_010027395.1 Bacteroidota bacterium | reverse complement strand
TTTAAGTCAGTATGGGTAATAATAAGTTTACAGGCTCATTCTTATTGGTCCATTGCACGAAATCATAAATATTATCAAAATTAAAAATTTGATAATGATGTTTAAATGACTGGCTAAAATTTAATATGATGTCTGCATTATTACTGATAAATGCAATACGTTCGTTATTTAAATTCATAACTAAACTCTTTTAATACGTCTGAATATATTGTCAATTCTTGCTTCAAGCTCTTCAGGGTTAAAGGGCTTTGTCAAATAATCATCTGCACCAGCTTTCAAGCTTTTAATTTTATCTTCACTTTTTTCATTTGAACTTAACATAATTAAAGGCACATCTCTAAAAAAACCACTCGAACGGATTTGCAGAATAAATTCAATTCCGCCTACATCTGGCATGTTTACATCTGCTATAATGATATCTGGAACAACACCCTGTTGCATCCACTCCAGAGCATCTTTTCCATTTTGTTTTGATACAACATTGTAAGTTTTGCCAAAGTAAAAATCAAGGACTTTTAAAATACTTGGTTCATCATCTACTGCAATAAGAGTCTTTTTCATCATAAGTTATTTTGTTAAATTCTGGTAAGATTCACTTTTTAAAATTCTATATATTGTCGATTTTCCAATGTTTAATTTCTTTGCAACAGAAATCACATTATCATCATATTTATCAAGATAGTTTTTAATTATTAAGTTAGTATAATCATCTAACGACATTTCCTGCATTAATAAATTATTCATTGATTTTCCGCTGGTAAAAGTTATATTTTCTGGTTCAATAACCGAATCATCGCACATCAAACAGGCAAGTTCAACAATGGCCTTTAATTCACGAATATTACCAGGAAAATTATAAGCAAGCAGTTTTTTTTGGGCTTCGTTTCCTAAACTAACTTTCTTAATTTTATTTTCTTTACAAAACTCATCAATGATATGTTTAGTTATTAGAATAATATCATTGCCTCTATCCCTCAAAGGTGGCAAACTTATAGGTAAACCAAGTAACCTATAATACAAATCTTCTCTAAATCTTGACCCTTGCACTTCTTCATTCAAATCTTTATGAGTTGCCACTATTATTCTAACATCAATAGGTATAGCTTGATTTCCACCAACCCTCGTCACCTCTTTTTCTTGCAAAACACGTAATAATTTTGCTTGAATATTGATGTCCATCTCTCCAATCTCATCCAAAAAAATAGTTCCTTTATTGGCTTGTTCAAACTTTCCAATTCTCCGGGCATCAGCGCCTGTAAAGGCTCCTTTTTCGTGACCAAATAATTCAGATTCAATTAAATCTTTTGGTATGGCGGCCACATTGACTGCTACAAATGGTAGTTTTTTTCTATCGCTATTGTAGTGAATGGCTTTTGCAACCAGTTCTTTTCCTGTGCCAGTTTCTCCAGTTACGCTAACGGTAATTTTACTTCCCGCAGCTTTTTCTATTAGTGAGTATGTTTTTTTTATTGCATCACTGTTACCAATTATACTCGCACTGAAGTCATATTTTTTAGCAACCTCTTCTCGTAAATCTAAAATTTCTTCTCTTAATACTTGATTACTTCTTGCATTTTGAATCGAATTTAATAACCTATTTTTAGTATCTTCATCTTTAAGGATATAATCGAAAACACCTAATTTTAAGAGCTCTACTGCAGTTGAAACATCTTCTTGCCCAGAAATAACAATTACCTGAGAATCGACACTAGCTTCTTTTATTTTCCTAATTAACTCAGTACCATTCATATCAGGCATTGAATAATCAACAGTTATTAGTTTTGGTTTAAGATAAAGGTTATCTAAACAGTCTTTAGCATTAAAAAAAGTTCTAACCGAATATTCGGGATTTAACGATATAACATACTGCAAAAAGTTGTTATACCACTTATCATCTTCTACAACAAAAATTTCGTATGTATCTTTTGAGGCCATATTTGCTATTTCAGGATTGTTAGGTACGAAGTAACAAAATGGGAATTACGTTTTCGTGTGAAAAAAAAGTAGTTATACACTTAGTGTATCTTATAATAGAAAAACATCTACAGCCAATGAAGGTGTAGATGTTTTAGATGTAATTTTTGCCTATAAAAAGGGCAAAGTAAAATAATTAAATTGATTCAATAACAATGGCTGAAGCACCACCTCCTCCATTGCAAATACCAGTTACACCATATCGACCACCTTCTTGTTTTAGAACAGTAGCTAGGGTAGAAACAATTCTAGCACCACTATTACCAATTGGGTGACCTAGGGCAACCGCACCGCCATAAACGTTTACTCTTTTGTCGTCTAAGCCTAATATTTTATTGTTAACCAATCCAACCACAGCAAATGCCTCATTCAATTCAAAATAATCAATATCTTTAATATCCAATCCCGCCCATTTCAGGGCTTTTGGAATAGCGAGAGAAGGCGCGGTTGTGAACCATTCAGGAGCTTGAGCGGCATCTGCAAATGCAAGAATTTTCGCAATTGGTTTTAAACCCAATTCTTTCACTTTTTCTTCACTCATTAATACCAATGCAGTTGCACCATCATTAATGTTTGAAGCATTAGCAGCCGTAATGGTACCATCTTTTTCAAAAGCAGGTTTTAAGGTTTTTAATTTTTCAAAATTAATTTTGTTGTAATCCTCATCAACGCTAATAGTTATTGGATCTTTACCTCTTACTGGAACCTGAATTGGTGCAATTTCGCTTACAAACTTTCCTCCCTCAACAGCAGCCTTGGCTCTTGTATAGCTTTCTATTGCAAAATTATCTTGGTCTTCACGGCTAAATTTATATTCTCTTGCACATATTTCTGCAGCACTACCCATATGAAAGTCTTTGTATACATCCCATAATCCATCTTTCACCAAGCCATCAATTATTTGTCCATGACCCAAACGGTATCCATTTCTTGCCTTATCTAAATAATAAGGAATATTACTCATACTTTCCATTCCGCCTGCAACAACCACATCATTCAAACCCATCATAATGCTTTGGGCTGCCAACATAATCGCTTTTGAACCTGAGGCACAAACTTTATTGATTGTTGTTGATGGAACTGAACTTGGAATACCTGCGCCAATCATTGCCTGTGTAGCAGGGGCTTGACCAATGTTAGCTGAGATAACATTTCCCATATATACTTCCTGAACCATGTCAGCTTGTATGTTTGCTTTTTCAATTGCCGATTTTATGGCATGTGCACCTAATTGTGGTGCTGATAAAGTAGCTAATCCACCATTGAAAGAACCAATTGGGGTGCGCGCTGTAGATACGATGTAAACGGTTTTCATTTATTTAAATTTTGGTGAGCAAATGTATAATAAATATACAATCGTCAATCAAAATTAATAGAGAATTGTTTCAGATGGACTATTTCATGACATCATCTTTCATTTCACGATAATAATCGTCAAATAAAAAATTAACCCCTGGTATTAAATCTATTGAAAATTTATATTTTATCTCAAAAATTGCGAATAAAACCAACATTGTTGTGACAATAACATACAAAATCATCAAAGCATCTTTCAAAAAAAGATATGAGTAAATAATGATATTTTTAATTTTTGTGAGGCGCAATGAATAATGAAGCATAGATGTAGATGTTTTTTCCATACACTATTAATTACATGACAATGTTAAGATAATATATACAACAAAACAAAATAAATTACAATTTGGGTTTATTATAGTTTGGTTTAGCTAATTCTTATTATAAAATTCGCACCATGCAAAGAGCGTTTTATTATGGGGATTTGTTGTTTGAGAGCATTTCGATTAAAAATGGTGAAATAATGCTTGCTGAAAGGCACTTCAATAGGCTTTTGAGGAATGCTGATATAATGAAATATGAACTTAGCAAAGATTTTAAACTAATCGAGTTTATAACTCAAATTCAAACAGCTATTCAACTTTCTAACATTTCTAACAAAGAAAATTGTCGGGTTCGATACACATTATTCAGATATGGTGAAGGGTTTTATCTCCCAATTTCTAACCAAACGCAATACCTAATTGATGTATTTGAATCAATATCCAATTATCAAGAGAGCCGCTTAAATGTTGGGATATATAAGGAAAATTATAAATCAAGAGGTCCGCTATCTAATATTAAATCGGGAAATGCACTCGTTTACGTTTTGGCAAGTATTTGGGCCAAGCAACAAAGTTTAGAGGATGCTCTTTTGTTAAACGACCTTGGAAATATAATTGAAAGTACAAGGGCAAATATTTTTTGGACCAAAGATAATATTTGCTACACCCCACCACTAAGCGAGGGTTGCATTGCAGGGGTTATGCGTGAAGAAATCATGTCAAAAGAATTTGTAATTGAAAAGTCTTGTAAAATCGAAGATTTACTCAGCGCAGAAAGTATTTTTCTTACCAATGCCCTATCAAACAAAAAATATATTTCATTAAGCTTGTAGCTTTTTGGTTGCAAGTATCAATTAAAATTCTAATTTTGATTTATTATCGTTTTAAACATGAGTCACGAAGAAAAACATTTTGGAGGTAGCGAAATTGTTCGCGATATTGTAATTGGCATGAGTGACGGTCTTACAGTTCCTTTTGCACTAGCAGCAGGATTAACTGGAGCAGCGCAAGGAAACGGAATTATTGTAACAGCTGGTATGGCTGAAATCATTGCTGGCTCTATAGCAATGGGCCTAGGAGGGTATTTAGCAGGTAAAACGGAAATAGATCATTACGATAGTGAACTAAAGCGAGAATATGAAGAGGTTGAACTTTTTCCTGAAAAAGAGCGAGAAGAAGTACGTGAAGTATTTGAAGAATATGGTTTAAGTCCAGAATCACAGCATTTGATTGTTGAAGAATTAGCGAAAGACAAAGACAAATGGGTGAATTTTATGATGCGATTTGAACTTGGCCTTGAAAAACCAGATATTAACAGGGCTCGACAAAGTGCTTTAACTATTGGTTTGTCTTATATTGTAGGAGGAATAGTTCCTCTGTCGAGCTATTTCCCTTTGTTTACATCTAACTCCCAAGATGGATTTTTCTACTCTTGCATTGTAACTGCTGTATGTCTATTTATTTTCGGATATTTCAAAACTAAAATAATTGGTCAACCACCCTTGCAGGGAGCCATTAAAATCTTGTTTATCGGGGCACTAGCAGCAAGTTCAGCTTATTTAGTCGCTAATTGGATAAACTAAATTTCTAACAATATGTCTCTTATGGAGGTGTATGTATCTAATTCCATAAGATTAATGTCTGAAAAATTTGCCCAAATGGCTTCAGTAATGCTCTCCTCAGCTTGCGGAATTAGGGTTCCTTTGAAAAGTGATTTCATTTCAAACCAATGTGTAACTTTTATAAACCTGTGACCGTGTAATTTGTAAGAATGATAACTAGTTGTAACTTTACGAATAATACTTAATTGGTTAATTCCACATTCTTCCTCTACCTCCCGAATAGCGGCTTCTTCAATGGTCTCACCTGCATCAATTTTGCCCTTTGGCAAATCCCATTTTTCAAGCCGTTTAATAAGTAAAAGTTGTCCTTCACTATTATAAACCAAACCTCCTGCTGCCACTATTGATTTAAAATGCTGATTAAATTCATTCCATGCAAATTCAACGTCATCACAAATAATAGCAGCTCCTTTATGATGAAGTTCCTCCACCTCTCTTACAATAGCCATAAGTGCTTGAGATGAAAAGCTATGTATGGGCAATGAAGCATAAATACCATTGGTTATTCGACTTTTGGTAAATATTAGGGGCTTATCGTTTATAAAAATTTTATACATTTGCTGAATATGGAAGTAAGTAAATCTGTATCGGCAAAAATAGCAGAATATTTGTTACAAATAAACGCGATTAAACTTCAACCCGAAAATCCATTTACATGGGCTAGTGGTTGGAAAAGTCCGATTTATAGCGATAACCGACTATCGCTATCACACCCTGAAGTGAGAAATTTTATAAAAAAAGAACTTGCCCGCTTAATAATAACTAAATTTCCTCAAGCTGAAGCCATTGTTGGAGTAGCTACTGCAGGTATTGCTCCAGGTGTTTTAGTTGCGGACGAATTATCATTACCTTTTGGTTATGTGCGCTCTGAAGCCAAAAAGCATGGGATGGCAAAACAAGTTGAAGGTGATATCAAACAAGGACAAAAAGTTTTAGTAATTGAAGATTTAGTAAGCACAGGTAAAAGTAGTTTACAAGCCGTCAACTCATTGAGAGATTTTGGTGCAGATGTGATTGGTATGGCAAGTATTTTCACTTATGGCTTTGACGAAGCTGTTAGGGCTTTTGCTGATGCCAATTGTGAGTATGTATCGTTGTGCAACTATAACACCCTTATCAGTGTTGCTGTTACTAATAATATTGTAAAAGAAAATCAATTGGAATTGTTGGCAGAATGGAGAAAAAATCCATCTGAATGGGGACAATAAAAGAAAAAGGTATCAAGTGAAAATAAGCAAAAATCCATTAAAGACTCTCTATGCGGCATGGTTTGGACTATGCACCTTAGTTATGTTTTTAATTCTATACCCAGGCATTTATTACACACTTAGCAACCCTAAAAGATATACTTGGGGTCACAGAATTCGGAGGGTTTGGGGGAAATTCTTGTTAATAACAGGATTCATTCGTGTAAAGCAAATTTATGAGGTACCAATTGATTCGAGTAAATCATACGTTATTACTCCTAATCACACCTCACAGCTCGATATAATAACCCTTACAGTAAAATTAAATCAATTAGATTTTAGTTTTTTGGCGAAAGCAGAACTTGAAAAAATTCCACTTTTCGGTATTTGGTTCAGAACAATCGACATTGCAGTGGATAGAAAAAATGTGAGAAGAGCCGCTGAGGCATACCTTAAAACCGTCAAGTGCATAGAAAATGGAAGAAGTATGGTCATCTTTCCAGAAGGAACTATTTCAAATCAAACACCGAAATTAATAAAATTTAAAGACGGTCCCTTCAGACTTGCCATAGAAACGCAGGTTGACATTTTACCAGTTACTATATTGGGTAACCACATCGTGCTACCAGATCAAGGTGTATTTGAAGGTCAACCGGGAAAAGTCATTCAATATATTCACAAACCCATATCAACAAAAGGTATGACACTAAATGACTTGGATACATTAAAGGACCAAGTTTACAACATCATCAACAATAAATTAAAAGAACATGGATATCAATAACGAAACAATAGATAGGTTAGCCGAATTAGCCAAGCTAGAATTCAGTATAATAGAGAAGGAAAGTTTGAAAAAAGACTTGAATAGCATTATCTCTTATTTCGAAAAATTAAACGAAGTAAATACGGACAATGTTGAACCACTAATTTTCATGACTGATGAAGTTAATAGACTTAGAGAAGATGTGGTGATACAAAACACCAGTAAGCAAGAAGCCCTTCTTAATGCGCCAGCTAAAGACTCTGATTATTTTCGTGTCCCAAAAGTATTGGATAAATAAGGCTAAATTACCATTCAAATAAAACTCATTAGGCCTCATTATCTAACAGCTACATTGCATCATGGATCAAAACGTAATCGATATACAAAAAATAGGAAAAACCTACCGAATAGGAACGCAGGAAGTTAATGCGCTCCTGTCCGTGGATTTGCAAATAAACAAAGGTGAATATGTAGCCTTGATGGGACCATCTGGTTCTGGCAAATCAACTTTGATGAATATTTTAGGTTGCCTTGATACACCTTCACGCGGAAGCTACAAATTAAATGGTACCGATGTGAGCAATATGTCTGACAATGAATTGGCCGAGATAAGAAACAAAGAAATTGGCTTCATTTTTCAGACCTTTAACCTATTGGCTAGAAACACCTCTCTAGACAATGTGGCGTTGCCTTTGGTATACGCAGGTATAAGTAAAAAAGAACGCAGCGAAAAAGCAGCAAAAGCACTTGCGAGTGTGGGTCTTGGTGACAGAATGGAACATAAACCAAACGAGTTATCAGGAGGACAAAGACAACGTGTGGCTATAGCTAGGGCATTGGTAAATCAACCTGCTATTATCCTGGCAGATGAGCCAACAGGAAATTTAGACACAAAAACCTCCCATGAAATTATGGATTTACTTGAAGAAATACATCAAAAAGGAAACACCGTAATTATCGTTACACACGAGGAAGACATTGCTAAACGGGCTAAGAGGATTGTTAGATTAAGGGATGGTTTGATTGAAAGCGATTCAGAGCAATAATCAAATTATAACTCACAAGAAAATACAGTATAATTCTTTTTCATTTCAGATAAGTCTGGTAATACCTTAAACAAACCCAATATTGTTGAGCCACTACCGCTCATAGCAGCATACTCAGCACCCAAATCATAGAGCTTGCTTTTTATATTAGCCAATTCGGGATAAATCTTAAACACACTTTCTTCAAAATCATTTTGGACAACATTTTTCCAATTATTCATTGGCAGGTGAATTAACTCGATAAGTGAAGAACTTGAATCTCCTCTTTTCTTTACGCCTGAAAAAGCTTGAGCTGTACTAACGTGAACATCAGGATTTATCAAACACAAAAAATAATTCTTCAAGTTCAGATTAATTGGCTCTAATATTTCTCCTCTTCCTCTGGCAAATTGAGAACCTCGGTTGATGAAGTATGCGCAATCACTACCAAGTTGTGAAGCATATTTTTCCAACTCAATTTTTTTCAATTGAAGAGAAAACAAATCATTCAAAAGTATAAGTGCATAGGCTGCATCACTGCTACCCCCACCCAAGCCAGCCCCCATTGGTATTTTCTTATATAAAAAAACTTTCACAGCGGGCAAATCATAATCTTGGTGCAATAACTTATAAGCTTTTATTACCAAATTATTATCAGCATTACCCTCTATTGTTAGTCCATCTGAAATGAATTTCACTTCACCCCTCGAAGATTCATTATCCACAACAATTTCAAGCATATCGCACCATTGCACAGGATAAAAAATGGTTTCCAAATTATGAAATCCATCCTCACGTTTGTTTATTACATGAAGTCCTAAATTTATTTTACAACACGGAAATGCTATCATTTAGTCTAATAATCTTTTGTCTATTTGATAAGGCTTCACTCCTATCACTTTTACTTTATTAAAATCTTTGTGCAATGGATTTAACAAAACATTATATTCTACGTCCACCACTGCTGATGGTACTTTCAAAGCCAATGAGTTTTTATTTTGCAACCACACATCCCCAATTTTTTTTAGGGTCTCTGGTGATGGATAAGCCTGCCAATTTGAGGGTAATTCATTTTTTTGCAGTTCAATAATGGTATTTCTTGTTGGAATATCCAAAATTACAAATCCTGTTTTATTCAATGAAAATCCATTACCCGAATTGCAAAGCAGTTCTATCAAGGCTAAGGATACACTTTCAGAAGTATATAGCATTGGTTGTCCTTTACTATTCCAACGTCCTCCATAAAGCTTAGCTCCGTTACCACTAATGTCGTTTATATATTCAAGCTTACTAAATCGATAAAGCAACATAATTACGAATATATACCTTGCTCAATGCGGCCTAATACATCCAAAACCATTTGAACACCAAAACTAGTATCAAATAAATCAATGGGTGAAACCCCACCCAAAACCTTTAATGGGCTTTTGAGCCACTGAATAGCAGTGGCTTCATCTTCAAACACCTGATGAGCCTTAACTATAACTTTGGCCATTTCAATGGTTTGTTCTGTGGTGTAAATATCAAGAGGTTCGTTATCATTTAACCTCTGAAAAGTACGAGCACTCATATGCAGAAGGCTGCTCATTTTTTCTTGTGATATACCTAGCTTTTGAGAAACCCTAACAACTGAATCTTTTTTTAGGCCTTTGCGAGTAATATCAATGTAATCCATTTCATTGTTGATGGATGCATTAATACCTAACATTCCTTTAAGATAATTACTTGAGTCTGTATAGTATTTCAAGGATAAATCTTCAACCAAACTAATAGTGGGATCGGCCCCTGAGAGGGTAAATTCTTTATTTTTTTTACGAGTTGATTTATATGTTGTTGCCATAATCTCCCACAAACCTACGACAATTTCCTCGAAAAAAAAATTTTTTGTCGCTATTTTATTTTATTTCTTTTCATCAAAAAAGGTAATAAAATCTGAGAAAAGTTATTTGAGAGCGCAGCTCTGACCAATTCAATATGATATTGGGTACATTTTAATTTTAGTTGTGCCTCATAATCTTCAAGTGCTTTCAAATAATTATCTTTAACAGCATTTGGATGTAGCTTTAATTTTTCACCTGTCTCACTATCGATAAATTGGTAGGGTCTATTTTTAAAATCAAATTGTAATTCTGTATTTTTATCTTTCACATCAAACAAAATAACTTCATGTTTATTGTATTTTAGATGCTGCAGCGCAGCAAACAAATCATCGTTTCCACTTTGCATAAAATCGCTAAATACAATTACCAAAGATCGTTGGTGAATGGTTTCTGCAATTTGATGCAAGGCTTTTGAAATATTGCTATTGGCATTCTTTTGTTGGCTTGCCAAAATCTGTTCTAATTTATTAAATAACATCTTGGCATGCACCATGCTAGATTTAGCTTGAGAGACGAATTCAACCTCGTCACTAAAGACACTTAAAGCAACGGCATCTCTTTGCTTTTTCATCAAATAAATTAATGAAGCAGCGGCATATACTGAAAATCTAATTTTATTAAAACCTTCCTCAGGAAAATACATAGATGAAGACCGATCCATAATGATATGACACCTTAGATTCGTTTCTTCTTCAAACCTTTTTGTATAAAGTTTTTCGGTTCTTGCAAAAAGCTTCCAATCAATATGCTTGATACTCTCACCTGTATTATATTGCCTATGCTCAGCAAACTCAACACTAAATCCGTGAAATGGACTCTTATGCATTCCTGTTATAAAACCTTCAACAACCTGTTTTGCTAAAAACTCAAGGTTGCCAGTTTGTAATAAATCTTGTTCTGAAATTTGACTTTTCAATTCAAATGTAAATAAACAAAAAAGACGCGAATATTCGCGTC
>RGVD01000076.1 GCA_010027395.1 Bacteroidota bacterium | reverse complement strand
CGCTTCCAATTGGAAGCGCCTTTTCTTTTTATTGGCTCTCGCAAGTGTTAAGCGCAGCGTCACTTGCGAGGATAAGTAAGCAAAGTTTGCAACTTTGCAGACAATACATATTATAAAAAAACTTATAATTTTGTCTTAATTAATCAAGACAAACCTATGAGCACAGGCTATAAATTTCATAACCCAGACGGATTGTATTTTGTTACATTTTCTACTGTTTCTTGGATTGATGTTTTTACCAAAGATATCTATAAACATATCTTAACTGATAGCATAAAATTTTGTCTAGAAAATAAAGGCTTGGATTTATATGCTTGGTGTTTGATGACAAATCATTTTCACTTTATTGGGTCAGCCAAATCAGGGTATCTGATGTCATCCATTATGCGTGACATGAAAAAATTTACGAGTAAAAAAATAATTGAAGCCATTGCAACAAATGAGCAAGAATCAAGATAAGAATGGATGCTCTCTATTTTTAGAAACTCAGGTGCATACAATAGCAACAATAAAGAATACCAATTTTGGCAACAAGATAATCATCCTATTGAATTGTGGAGTAATGAGGTAATTCGTCAAAAGCTTGATTATATCCATTTGAATCCTGTTAAGGCAGGTTTTGTATCTGAACCATGGCATTGGAATTATAGCAGTGCCATAGATTACAATGGTGGTAAAGGTATTTTAGAAGTAAATTTGATTAGTTGAATGTAAAAGTTACAAACTTTTATTATTTGTATTCACAAGTGACGCTATGCTCAACAATTGCGAAAGCAATTGATTTGTTGAATGTAAAAGTTGCAAACTTTTATTATTTGTTTTCACAAGTGACGCTATGCTTAACACTTGCGAAAGCAATTGATTTGTTGAATGTAAAAGTTGCAAACTTTTATTATTTGTTTTCACAAGTGACGCTGCGCTTAACACTTGCGAAAGCAATTGATTAGTTGATTAAAAAAGTTGTAAACTTTTATTATTTGTGTTCACAAGTGACGCTACGCTTAACACTTGCGAAAGCGATTGATTAATTGAATGTAAAAGTTACAAACTTTTATTATTTGTGTTCACAAGTGACGCTGCGCTTAACATTTGCGAAAGCGACTGATTAGTTGAATGTAAAAGTTACAAACTTTTGTTATTTGTGTTCACAAGTGACGCTGCGCTTAACACTTGCGAAAGCAATTGATTAGTTGAATGCAAAAGTTGCAAACTTTTATTATTTGTATTCACAAGTGACGCTACGCTTAACACTTGCGAAAGCAATGCTTAACACTTGCGAAAGCAATGAAAGCGGGAATTAATTTATCTTCAAAACAATCTTACCCAATTGTTCTCCTTTGCTCATTTTATCAATGGCTTCTTGCGCTTTTTCCATCGGGAAGACCGAATCAACTAATGGTACAATTTTATGTGAATTTACAAAAGCAAGCATCTCAGCAAACTCTTCGTCATTACCCATAGTGCTGCCCAAAATATCTAATTGTTTCCAGAATATTTTGGCAGGTACTCCACTGTTAAAAGGTCCAAGTGTTGCACCATACATAGCTATGCGTCCAGCAGGTTTGGCTATGTCCACTAATTTGGCAAAAGTATCACCTGCACTGCTATCCACTATGGCATCAAAACCACCATCGCTCATGCTTTTCAATTCTTTGTCCCAGCTATTATTTTTATAATTTACACCTCCATTAGCACCCATGTCCACAGCAGTTTTTATTTTATCATCACTGCCACTACTTACATATACATTGCATCCCGCTGCGATGGCAAACTGCATGCACAATAAAGCCACACCTCCTCCAATTCCGGTGATCAGAACATTCTCACCTGCTTTGGCTTGTGCCCTTTTCATGGTGGCTCTGAATCCAGTTAAACCCGCTAAAGGCAAAGCCGCTGCTGCTTCATGGCTTAAATGAGTTGGTTTGTTATGCAATAATCGTGCATCAATTTTCACATATTCGGCAAAGGTTCCATCATTGGGTGTGCCCAAAATAATATAGTCTTTGGCTTGCACCCTTGGGTTATTTCCCCAATTCAAACTTGGGTTGATGATAACTTCTTTACCCAACCAATCTTTGTTTACATCTGATCCTACTTTGTCAACCATACCGCATCCATCCGAACCCAGAATGATAGGATATCGTATGCCTGCATATTGCCCTTTTTGTATCCATAAGTCCCTATGATTGTAGGCTGCAGCGCTTATTTTTACAAGGGCTTCATGGCTTTCTATTTCTGGGGTAGAAACTTCTTTTACGGCTAATTTTTGGTTTAATCCTTCTAATATAACTGCTTTCATTATTTCTCTATTATTTTCTTATTCATCACCTGCTCTATCAAGCAGAGTTTGAGGTAATGATTTACTTGCCTTGGCACCTAATTTTCTTAATTCATCTGTTCGTTTCACAATATTGCCCGCACCTGTTGATAGCTTATTCATCGCACCTTCGTAGGCTTTTTGTGAGTCGCGCATTTTATTGCCTAAACCAATCAAATCATCCACAAAGCCTACAAACTTATCATGTAAATCACCGGCTTTTTTGGCAATATCTATGGCATTTCTATTTTGGTATTCAAACCTCCAAATGCTGGCAACAGTTTTAAGTGTAACCAATAAAGTAGATGGACTTACAATAACTATATTTTTATCGAAGGCCTCATTAAATAAAGCAGGATCAGCTTGCATGGCCAAGGCAAAGGCAGGTTCAATGGGTACAAAAAGAATCACGAAGTCTAAACTTTTTACTTCATAAAGGTTTTGATAATTCTTATCGCTGAGTCCTTTGATATGGTTTCGTAGTGATTGTAAATGTTCTTTAAGGGCTATTGTTTTTTGTGTTTCATCTTCAGAAGACCAAAATTTTTCATAGGCCACCAAGGATACTTTTGAATCCACTATCAATGTTTTACCCTCAGGCAAATTGATAATCACATCGGGTTGATAGCGCTTGCCTTCTTCGGTTGTAAAACTCTGCTGAATGCTGTACTCCCGGTCTTTTACTAAACCCGATTTTTCTAGAACGCTTTCCAAAATAAATTCACCCCAATTGCCTTGTGTTTTGGTCTCACCTTTTAGAGCTTTGGTTAAGTTTTGGGTTTCCTTGCTCATTTGTTGGTTCAGTGATTGAAGCATGTTCAACTGCTCTTTAAGCGATGCCCTGTCTTTACTTTCATTCACATACACATCATTCACTTTCTTTTCAAAGTCTTTAATCTTCTCGCCAAGTGGTGTTAGTATTTCACTCAAATTGGTTTTGTTTTGGTCGGCAAATTTTTGGGTCTTTTCTTCAAAAATTTTATTGGCAAGGTTTTCAAACTCTTTGGTAAATTGCTCTTTTAATTGCGTTAGTTCTTGCTTTTGTTCACTCATGCGATATACCAAATTTTTACTTTCTTCTCTTGTGGTGCTTAGTTCGTTGTTTAGTTTTAAAAGTTCAGTTTGGTTTTGTTTCAGTTCGCCTTTCAAACTTTCATTTTCTTGTTTGATGTATTCGTTTTGCGATTGTAATCCACTACGTAAATTGCTTTCTTCACCAAGTTGTGTTCTGAGTTGTATGAATGCCTCATCAGCTGCTGAAGAGCCTTTTTGTTGCGATTTTTTGATAAACCAAGCCAAGGCGAAACCAATGGCAATTCCTACGAGTAAATAAACAATATCCATCTTGAAAAATTATGAATTGCAATAATTGCACTTTAAGCCTAATTATTATACACAAAATTTAATTTTTATGTTTTACAAAATATTAGCATTATTTATGAGCAAAATATTGTTTTTGCCAATTTAAAATGTGGGATTGTTAAATTAAAAAAGTTACAAACTTTTATTATTTGCCTTCACAAGTGACGCTACGCTTAACACTTGCGAAAGCGACTGATTAGTTGATTTTAAAAGTTGCGAACTTTTATTATTTGTGTTCACAAGTGACGTTGAACTTAACACTTGCAAAAGCG
This sequence comes from Bacteroidota bacterium, assembly GCA_010027395.1. Lineage (GTDB taxonomy): Bacteria > Bacteroidota > Bacteroidia > UKL13-3 > UKL13-3 > RGVD01. Next base: position 7,081 of record RGVD01000076.1, on the reverse strand, counting down.
ACTGATTAGTTGATTTTAAAAGTTGCAAACTTTTATTATTTGCCTTCACAAGTGACGCTACGCTTAACACTTGCAAAAGCGACTGATTAGTTGATTAAAAAAGTTACAAACTTTTATTATTTGTGTTCACAAGTGACGCTTCGCTTAACACTTGCGAAAGCAATTCTTAACACTTGCTAAAGCGATGAAAAATTACTACTTCATAAACTCAAGTACTTTATCAACCATATTGGGTGAACCCATGATGATTGGCACGCGTTGGTGAAGTTCTGAAGGCTCAATATCTAATATTCTTTCTTTAGAAGTGGTTGATTTTCCACCTGCTTGCTCAGCAATAAAACTCATTGGAATACACTCAAACATCAAGCGCAGCTTACCATTAGGTGATTTTGCTGTAGGAGGATAAATAAATACCCCACCTTTTAATAAGTTTCTGTGGAAGTCAGCAATCATAGAGCCAATATAACGTGCCGAGTAAGGACGACTTGTTGATTTGTCTGTTTCTTTTACCCAGTTTAAATAATTTTTGATGCCTTCTGGAAATTCTGCGGCATTACCCTCATTGATAGAATATATTTTTCCATCTGCAGGAGTTTTAATATCAGGATGAGATAAGCAGAATTCACCAATTGAAGGATCTAAGGTAAATCCATTCACTCCCTTGCCTGTGCTATACACGAGCATGGTAGAAGTGCCATACACCACATAACCTGCAGCCACTAGCTTGTTGCCTGCTTGCAATACATCCTTGATATTTGGGTCTGTTCCTGGCTCCGTTACCCTATGATAAATAGAGAAAATGGTTCCAATAGAAACATTCACATCAATATTTGATGATCCATCCAAAGGGTCGATACAAATAACATATTTCCCATATTTAGAGTATTTACCTTCTAAAGGCACGATGTCATCATTCTCTTCACTTGCCATCACACACACTTCGCCTCCTTTGCTGAGCGCCCAAATGAACATTTCGTTTCCAATAATATCGAGCTTTTTTACATCTTCGCCTTGCACATTGGTGCTTCCATGTTCGCCTAAAATTTGAGTCAGACCCGCTTTATTTACCTCGCGGCTTATAATTTTGGCTGCAATACCAATGTCTCTTAAAAGCCTTGATAATTCTCCTTTTGCGTAAGGAAACTCAACTTGTTTATCAATAATGAATTGTCCGAGGGTAACTACATTAAAATCGCTCATAGTGTTTGTATTTTTGATGTTTGTATTGTTTTCTGATGTTTTGCAAACCTAATGGTTTTTTACTTATTTATATAAAAGCTGATATCACTTACTATTCTTTCTATTACAGCTTGGCTACAATTTGTACTCAAAATGGAAATGCTAAGCAGGTTTCTTTTAGTTTCAGTAAATTGATTGCGCCAAGCATTAGGTGTTTCTGGCATAAAATTTCCAGCAGGTAAAAATGGGTAAAGGTTTTGAAAATCACCATCATATTTTCCAATTGTTTGTTCATCCTTTTGTTCAATTTCAACCGAATCGGCAGTTTCGGTCTCAAGTGTAAGGATGTTTGCTAAACGATAATTTACTTTATAAGCCACCCTTCGCATCTGATATGTCTCCATGTAATTTACTTTCTTAAAACGTGTCACAAATTGGTAGGCTCCATTGCTGCCCTTTTGCACGTTTTCATTAATGGCTTCATAAGCTACCTTCGTTTCATTACTTGGATTGAAATTATCTACTTGTACATTGTCAAGGGAGGAGAATAACAAGTATTTTAAACCAATAACTTCAGCCGTTTTGATAGCAGTAGCAGGATTTAAAAAAGAAGCTAATTCAAGTTGTTTTTCTTTCAACCTATTTTCAATGTCTGATTTGTCAAGCACTTTGATAAAAGGATTTGTTATTTGCTGAATTTTAGTTAACAATTGGCTGTATAGTTGACTTTCTTCTTTATCTAATTTTGTTTGATTACCCATAGGTAAAAGTCCAATCGTGATGGTTGCTTTGTCTAGCGCATCTGCTTTCAAAATTTTGCTATCTTTATATTTGGCATCATATTCCAAAACCTTCTCGAAACTGAAATAAGCCTCCTTATAATTCTGGTTTTTCATCATCCTCAAACCACGTTGATAAAGTGGTTCGAGCACAGTGCTCATTCTAACTACTGTGACCTCTTTGTATGTTGAATCGAGTTCGGCTAATTGTGTAAATTGCTCTTCTGCCTTTTCGTACTTTTTTTGATTGATAAGTTCAAGGCTGTTGTAGTGAATTTTTGCAATGTATTCGTCTTTAATATCTTCATAAACCTCATTATACATAGAGGGCCAATTTATTTCAGCACCAACACTTTTCACACGGTTGTAGTATTTTTGGTTGTATTGGTATTGCTTCACTGCATCAGGCACTTTGTTTTCTATCACAAGCTGACTGAATTTTTCAAATTTTCCGTCAAGAACAAATTGTGCTGAGCTTTTAAGGCCTTGCTTTGCTTCTGTATTTCCAGGCTTTAATAGTAGGATATTGTAATAGTTGTTGGCAGCTTCATTGTAGTTTTTGTCTTGCATGTCTATTTGTGCTTGATGCATAAAGGGCTTTGTGGCATCACAAGCCCACAAACTGAACAACAACAAAAGATAGACTATCTTTTTTAGCATATCTGCAAATAATATATAAAATGGCTATAAAACAAAGAATAGATCTTGCTTAACATTATTTTCACAAGCTCCATTATCTTCCACTTGGAGAAAATAAAAAATCTATGGGGTTGTCAATATCCTCGTATAAAAATTGGTAGCCTTTCATCTCTCTTAGGCAAAAAGGTTCAATTAATAATAGCATTTTGTGGTAGGATGTTAAAGTAAGTTTGCAAACAAATTCACCATTTTTAAGGCTTATGATTCCCTCGTTTTCATCCGAAAGACAAAGAATTAATTGGCAATTTTGAGAATGAATATATGAAGCGGATTCTAGATTAAAAGCTGACTTATTTTCTATGATGTGTTTGCTAATTGATGAACTGAAAGACTTAGCCTCAGCTAAATCAAAGTTATACAATCGCACAATCTTATCTCCAAACTCATTGATGTTATTGATATAATCTAATTTCATATTTTGGGGTCGACACAAGTTAAGATAAGTTCATAATGATAGGCTGCTTTTTCTAATAAAGTATCTATTTCTTCAATCGGATGTTTGATGGATAATTTCAAATAGGGCCCTTCTGTAATAATATATTCAGGCCAATTCGATAGATTAATATAGTCTTCGCTGTCCAAGTCTTGCTGCCAAATTTTATCGCTTTGCAATACATGAATACCTTTTACCGGCTGACTTTTTATTTTTTTCTCAAAGGTATCCATATTGTAATCATCTTTTCGAATAAACACATTAAAAGAAAAATACTTGCCCCACCAAAATAGAGTTCTGCAGAGAATGGGGAAATGGTTGCCGTCAATTTTGGGCAAATCGAGCACCAAATATGGCAGATTCAAATAATTTTCGCCTTTGCTTATCTTATAGCTTGTTGTGTGTAAAGATCTTGTAATTTGTTGATTTGTAATAAGCTGTTCTCCCAATTCGTGCAAATGAGCTTGTATTTTGTCAATGGCATTTTTTTTGAGTAGAGGATATTCTGTATCGAGAATTAATTCAAATTCTTTGTTTGTAAGTTTAATTGATGAATTTTGCATCGCTTTTTACTTTTCATACAAATAAAAGCTTTTATAAAATTGAATGAAGAAATTTAATGTTTTAATAGTACGTAGTTTTTTACAATCGTTCTTCCCCACGTTTGTAATAGTTATGTTTATCCTGCTGATGCAGGTGGTATGGCTATATGTGGATGAGCTAGTAGGCAAAGGATTAGAATGGACTGTAATTGCAGAATTGATGTTTTATTTTTCTGCTAGTTTAATACCACAAGCATTGCCAATTTCAGTTTTATTAGCATCCATAATGACATTTGGTAACCTTGGCGAGAGCTATGAGTTGGTGGCAGCCAAGGCTGCAGGTATATCTACAATGAAAATATTTAGACCTATGATGACAGTGATGATAGGAATTTCTTTGTTTGCCTTTTTTGTTTCTAATATATTAATCCCACAAGCAAATCTAAAACGAAGCTCTCTGCTGTATGACGTTAGACAACAAAAGCCCTCTTTGGCAATTACCGAAGGCGTATTTTATACAGGTATTGAAGGAATTACCATGCGTGTTGGCAAAAAGGACAAAAAATCGCAGGAAATGTATGATATCATGATTTATGACCAGCGTGAAAATAATACATACCCTGTCATCATAACCGCCAAACGTGGCACCATGGGAATGAGTGAAGACAAACGATTCTTGTTTTTTAAATTATATGATGGAGCTCGTTATGAAGAAATGGAAAAACAGCAGGGCTATTATAATTCATATCCGCATACTAAGGCTAGTTTTTCACAAGAGCAAATTGCTTTTGATTTGAATAATTTTAAGTTTAATCGAACGGATGAGAGTTTATTTAAACACCATTATGAGATGCTCAATATTGTTCAATTGGAACATAACAACGATTCATTAGATAGTGTGGCTATAATGAAATCACTTTATTTGGAAACCTTGGCACAGCCCTATTGTCAATGGCTTCCAAGCGAAAATGATTCAAATTATTTGAGGAATTATAAAACGCATCATATTGCTTTGTCAGATTCAAATGTAATGTCAAATTTTATGGATGTAGATAAAAGTGTTGCTATCATCAATGCGGCTAACAATGCTCGAGCTGTTAAAAATATGCTTGACTATTCTATTTCAGAGTTTGATGATTTAACCAAATTGAGGGCAAGACATAAGATAGAATGGCATAGAAAACTAACCTTGGCTGTAGCTTGTTTTGTAATGTTTTTCATTGGTGCTCCTTTGGGCTCAATTATTCGCAAAGGTGGTTTTGGATTGCCTATTGTTATATCAGTTATACTTTATTTGGGATTTCATGTTGTTTCACTAATGGGTGAAAAAGCAGCTAGAACCCTCGCTTGGGCCCCTTTTGACGGGATGTGGATGCCCATAGCGGTTTTATTACCTCTCGGTTTATTCCTCACCTTTCAAGCATCTAACGATTCGCAATTACTCGATAAATCTGCATGGGTTAATTTGTTTAAACGTATTTTTAGAATCAAACACGCCTAGTCTGAAGAATGAAAATTCTGCAAATCATCAATCGATTTCCTTGGCCATTGAAAGATGGTGGTGCTTTGGGCTATTATAATTTTACCAAAGGATACCATGATGCAGGTGTTGATTTAACCTTAGCGGTGTTAAACACATCAAAACATTTTGTTGAGTTTGATAAATTACCCGAGGAAGTGAGGCAATTGGCCGATATTCACTTGTCCTTTATTGATAATAGAATTAAGCCTATAGATGCCCTTAAAAATCTTTTGTTTTCAAAAGATTCTTATCATGTCGTGAGGTTTATTAGTCAAGATTTCGAAAGGCTATTAGAAAAGTTGTGCGGAGAAAAGGAGTTTGATGTAATTGTTTTTGAAAGTGTTTTTGTAGCACCCTATTTGGATATTATCAGAAAATATAGTCGTGCCAAATGCATTCTTCGTCAATACAATGTAGAGTATGAAATATGGCAAAGCCTTGCCCATATTGAAAAAAATCCCATCAAGAAATGGTATTTACAAATTCTTTCAAAACGATTAAAAAGTTTTGAAATAACCCAATTGAATAAGTTTGATGGACTGACTTGTGTTACCAAACAAGATGCGAATGTCTTTAGGGCTTTAGGTTGTAGCAAACCTATTCATATTGCTCCTGTAGGAATTGATATGCAGCGTTTGAAACCAGACAATAGCCATCTCGAAATGCCAAGCTTGTTTCACATAGGCAGCATGGATTGGATGCCCAACCAAGAAGCAGTGGTTTGGTTTATCGAAAATGTGTGGCAAAAATTATCACTTCAATTTCCCAACTTGAAATTTTATATAGCAGGTCGCAATATGCCCGACTATTTCAAGAAATACCATGGAGGCAATATTGTTGTGTTAGGTGAAGTAGAAGATGCCATTGCTTTTATGCAATCTAAGGCCATACAAATAGTTCCTTTGTTTTCTGGAAGTGGAATTCGTGTTAAAATTCTTGAGGGAATGGCCCTTGCTAAGTGTATTGTTACAACACCCCTTGGCGTGCAAGGCATAGAGGTAGAAAACAATAAACAGCTTATGATTGTTAGTGATACAGATTCTTTTATTGAAGCCATTATTTTGCTGATAAATAATCCTCAAAAAATTGAAGAAATGGGTACCAGTGCTTGTGAGTTAGCCAAACATTTGTACGATAATAAGCTTATTACCCAGCAGACATTAGATTTTTATCATAATGTTTAATACGCGCTTATTCCTAATTTCGAGCCTGTTTCAAAATCAAAAAAATACCAAAGAATGAAATTTAATACAATAGAAGAAGCCATTGAAGATATTAAAGATGGTAAAATGGTGATAGTGGTGGATGATGAAGACCGTGAAAATGAAGGTGATTTTGTGACGGCTGCTCGCAATGTGACACCCGAAATCATTAATTTTATGGCCAAAGAGGGTAGGGGATTGATATGCGCACCCTTGATTGAAAGCCGTTGTGAAGAGTTGAAATTAGAGTTGATGGTGAGTGATAATACCACCTTGCACGAAACTCCATTTACGGTTTCTGTTGACTTATTGGGCAAAGGATGCACCACAGGTATTTCGGCACAAGACAGAGCTAAAACCCTACAAGCCTTAATAGACCCTGCTACAAAGCCAGAAGAATTAGGCAAGCCAGGACATATATTTCCATTAAAAGCCAAGCCAGAAGGCGTTCTTCGTAGGGCTGGACATACCGAAGCAGCTATTGATTTGGCTCGTTTGGCAGGATTTGAACCAGCAGGGTGTATTGTAGAGATTTTGAATGAAGATGGTACCATGGCCCGCCTGCCACAATTGATGGAAGTAGCTGAAAAGCACAACATGAAATTAATAACCATCAAGGATTTGATTTCATACAGGTTACAAAAAGAAAGTTTAATCCAACGTGTGATATCGGTGGATATGCCAACTGAATATGGACATTTCATTCTTTCGGCATACCGACAAAT